>JAITAY010000160.1 GCA_031283915.1 Tannerella sp. | reverse complement strand
TGGCTTCCATGAAACAGGACGCAGTCCTCACAGATTTCCGAAAATTTCAGACTGAAACGGACGCAATCCGGCCGGATTCCGAAAATTTCAGACTGAAACGGACACAGTCCGGCAGGATTCCGAAAATTTCAGACTGAAACGGACGCAATCCGGCAGGATTCCGAATATTTCAGGCTGAAACGGGCACAGTCTTCGCAAATTTTACTGTTTACTTCGCTAAAAAAGCGAACAGCGCCTCAAAAAAGAGTTAGCCTTTATTTTACGGGATTTGTTCTGTGAGATTAATTGCGTATATTTGCTCCGGTTTTTCAACAAATTAATAATAAAATGGATTTAATCATGAAAAAGAATTTATTCGTATTAGCATTAGGCATTGCCTTAATTATGAATTGTTTTGCATCGGCGCAGGAAACGCCTGCCTGGGCAAAAGAGACGAAAGATGAGAAAGAGAAACGTATGGCGTGGTGGACACATGACCGCTTCGGCATGTTTATTCATTGGGGACTGTATGCATTGCCTGCCCGTCACGAGTGGGTGAAGCAACAGGAAAAGATTTCCGACGAGGACTATCAGAAGTATTTCGAACGGTTCAATCCCGATTTGTACAATCCGAAGGAATGGGCGGCCAGGGCCAAAGAGGCGGGCATGAAGTACGTCGTACTCACGGCCAAGCATCACGAAGGATTTTGCCTGTGGGACAGCAAGTACACCGACTACAAGGTGACCAATACGCCCTACGGGAAAGATCTGATCAAGCCCTTTGTCGAAGCCTTCCGTGCCGAAGGGATCCGCGTTGGTTTCTACTATTCGCTTATTGACTGGCATCATCCCGACTTCCCGTATGACCGGATTCATCCGAACGGCCCCAAAGACCCGGAGGAACGTAAGAAAGCCAACGAATCGCGCGACATCAAAAAGTATCAGCAGTACCTCAAGAATCAGTTGACGGAACTCTTCACCCAGTTCGGACGAATTGACGAGCTGTTCCTCGACTTTTCCTTTCCCGGCGAAGACGGCAAGGGACACGAAGACTGGGATTCGGAGAACTTGCTGAAACTGATTCGCCAGCTGCAACCGGGCATTCTGGTCGACGACCGGGCAGACCTCAACGATACCGACTGGGGCTGGGATTTCAAGACGCCCGAACAGGTCATGCCCACGGAATGGCCGACGGTCAACGGACAGCGCGTCCCCTGGGAAACCTGCCAGACTTTTTCCGGTTCGTGGGGGTATCACCGCGACGAAACTTCCTGGAAAAGCGTGCGTCAGTTGATAGCCATGCTGATCGAAGTCACCAGCAAGGGCGGCAACCTGCTGCTCAACGTCGGCCCGACGGCGCGCGGCACGTTCGACTATCGCGCCAGCGAGCGGCTCGAAGGCATGGGAAAATGGATGGCGTATCACAGCCGTTCGATCTACGGCTGTACGCAGGCGCCGGACAGTTTCCAGGCGCCCAAAAACTGCCTGCTCACCTACAATCCCGGAGCTAAACGGCTCTATATCCATATCCTTGAATGGCCCATCAGTGCGTTGCACCTGACCGGATACAACGGCAAGTTCAAGTATGCACAGTTGCTGAACGACGCTTCCGAAATCCGCTACCGTATCAACGGGGATAACGTGACGTTGAACCTTCCCGTCCTCAAACCCGACATCGAAGTACCCGTCATCGAACTGTTCCTGGAATAGGCAGAGGATGAGTTTCTTCAAGGCTGAAATCTGCGAATTGCACGAACTTGCGCGAAGTTTCCTTTGTGCCGGTTCGTGTAATTTGCGTGTAAACAGGCCGGTGATTTTTCCGGAAATGAAAAAGTACGACCTTGACGGCCATGAGAAATAGAATTTACAGGCGGCACGGGAGGGTTGTGTGCATTGATACACAGCGACCGTCCCTGCCCGAAGCTGTTGAATCATTGAATTTTTGAATATGAAGGTAGAAGAAGTGCCGCAGGACGACAAATACTTGGGGCGGACGAACCTCCGCGAGGTGTGTTATGCGGTGGACGAAAACGGCGAATACTGTCAGGTGCTCAGCGTAGGCTGGGAACCCAAGAACGAGGCGCTGTCGCTGGCCTGGGAATCGATCTCGGAAGAGGCCGAAGCCATCCGTCACGAAGTGCTGGACAGACGGAAAAGTCCGCTGGCCTATCACATGGAAAAACACCTGTTTGATACCAGCCTGCTGGCAGCCTATGCAGGCTTTTCCAAAAGAACGGTCAAAAAACATCTGCAACCCGGTGTGTTTGCCTGTCTGGACGACCGGACGCTGGGACGGTATGCAGAAGTATTAAACATTAGCATAGAAGAGTTGAAAAAGGTTTGAGACATGAAGATTGATTTTGAACACAGTCAGGCGGCGCACTGTGAGAATGGCGTTACCGCCGGCATCCTGCGTTTTTACGGCATCCGCATCAGTGAACCGATGATTTTCGGGATAGGCGCAGGACTGTTTTTTTCCTACATGCCGTTTATCCGGCTTCATCAGATGCCCGTCTTTTCGTTTCGCCCGCTGCCGGGGCATATTTTTGCACGGGTGACCGGGCGGCTGGGGATTCGCATAAACAAACGCCGTTTCCAGAATGAAGACAAGGCAATGGAGGCGCTGGACAAACTGCTGGAACAGGGTATTCCGGTGGGCAACCTCGTCGGCGTTTTCTATCTCCCCTATTTCCCGAAAGAATATCGCTTCCATTTCAATGCGCATAACATCTGCGTGATCGGGAAAGAAGGCGACGTCTATACGGTGAGCGACCCGGTGGTGCAAGCCACCTGCGAACTCACGTACGACGACCTGAAGCGCGTACGTTTTGCCAAAGGAACCTTTCCACCGCAGGGCAAAATGTACTGGGTGAAACGCATTTCCACGACTTCGCCCGACTTGCGTTCGGCTATTCTGAGCGGCATCCGGCTTAATTGCAACCGAATGCTGGACATTCCCCTGCCCTGGTTCGGCGTCAAAGGCATCCACACGCTGGCCGCCAAAATGCGCTGCTGGGAAAGGAAACTGGGTGCGAAAAAGGCCGCGCTGCAACTGGCACAGGTGATTCGTATGCTGGAGGAAATCGGCACGGGCGGCGCCGGATTCCGTTACATGTATGCCGCTTTCCTTCAGGAAGCCGCCGGCATCGCTGACCAGCCCGCCTTTCGGGAAGCAGCCATGGAAATGACCCGTATCGGCGACCTGTGGCGTAACTTTGCCTTCGAAGCCGCCCGCAAATTCAAGAAACGGGGCGACGATGTCTGCACGTATGACGCGCTGGCCGACAAACTGGTTGTGATTGCCGACGCCGAAAAACACTTTTTCACCCGCCTGCGCGAAACCGTCAAATAACAGGGGAGAGATGCAGCAAACCGCTTCCGCCATCGACATACGCGACCTTTGCAAGACGTACAGGGGAAACGACGCGCCCGCCGTTGACCATTTCTCGCTCACCATTCCCGAAGGAGCCATCTTCGGGTTGCTGGGTCCCAACGGCGCCGGCAAAACAACGCTTGTCCATATCCTGTGCGGCCTCCGCCCGTTCAACGCCGGACAGGTAACGGTCTGTTCGCTTCCGCTGCGGCGCCGGCTGAAGGACATCAAGCCGCTGATCGGCGTCGTGCCGCAGGACATTGCCCTCTATCCCACGCTGACGGCCGGCGAAAACCTGAACGTCTTCGGACGTATCCTGGGATTGCGGGGCGCCGTGCTTGAGAACCGTATTCGCGAACTGCTTGCACTTTTCGGACTGGAGGCGTACCGCGACCGTCGCGTCGAGCATTATTCAGGCGGCATGAAACGGCGGCTCAACCTGATTGCCGGCCTGCTGCACCGTCCCCGGATACTTTTTCTCGACGAACCGACTGTCGGTGTAGACGTGCAGTCCAGGCGGCTGATTTTGGACAGTTTGAAACTCATCCGCCGCGACGGGAGTACGATTATCTATACCTCGCATTACCTGGAAGAAGCCGCGTCCCTGTGTACGCAGGTGGCCTTTATCGACCGGGGGAAGCTGATTTGTCAGGGCGTTCCCGCCGAACTGATTCGCGCGGCAGAGGGTTGTGATTCTCTGGAGACGCTCTACCTGCAACTGACGGGGAACAAACAAAGGGACTGCTGCTGATGCGGACGCTGTGGGCATTGGCATATAAAGATTACCTGCTGCTGGCGCGCGACAGGGCTGGATTGTGCATGATGTTCGTGATGCCGATGCTGCTGGTCGTGATTATGACCTGTCTGCAGGACAGCACATTTAATTCCATCAACGAAACACGCATCCCGCTGCTGCTGCTCAACGACGACCGCGACACGCTGGGTGTCGCCATTGAGCGGCAAATCGAATCCTCGGGCATTTTCACCGTCTGCCGTACCCTGAACGACCGGCATCCCGGCCGGAACGAACTGATACAGGCCGTTGCCCGCGGAGACTTTATGATTGGGATGGTGATTCCCGCTCAGGCCACCGAGCACATCCGGCAACATGTAAAACAGTATGTCGAAAGTCTTTTCAGCGGTGAGGAGACCCCGTTACCGACCCCGTCCTCCGTACAGGTGGAGATTTTCCTCGACCCCGTTACCAAAAGTTCGTTCCGCATCACGCTCCTCAGTACCCTGCGCGAATATGCCTGCCGCACGGAGAGCGAACTTCTGATGAAAGAAGTCACAAGGGTGGTAAACCGGTTTTCTCCTGTCACGATCCCCGACTTCCACCTGTCGGACAATCACCGGGTCGTCATTCGGGAAGAATATGCCCTGTCCGGCAAACACAGCGTCATCCCCAATTCCGTGCAGCACAATGTCCCTGCCTGGAGTATGTTTGCCATTTTCTTCATTGCCATTTCGCTCGCCGGCCATCTCATCAAGGAGCGCGATGACGGCAGTTTCATGCGCCTGCTCACCATGCCCTGCCCCTATTCCCTCTATCTCCTGAGCAAGGCGATCGTATACATGGCGGTCTGTCTGTTGCAGTTTGCGATGATCTTCATGATGGGGATTTATCTGTTTCCCCTGCTGGGGCTGCCGGCGCTGACGCTCGACGTTTCACCCGCATTACTGCTGCTGATGGCCGTCTGTTCCGCCCTGGCCGCCATCGGTTACGGTCTTGTCATCGGCAAAATCGCCACTACCCACCAGCAAGCCGCCATCTTCGCCGCTGTCTCCATCGTGATCATGGCCGCCCTCGGCGGGATCTGGATACCCGCCTTCATCATGCCCCGTCCCATGCAGCTGCTGAGCGCCCTTTCCCCGCTGAACTGGGGACTGGAAGGTTTCTACGACCTGTTCATTCGGGGAGGCAGCCTCTCCGCCATCCTGCCCGAATGTACGGCGCTGCTACTCTTTGCCGCGCTTTGCACGGGAGCAGCGATGCTACATGACAAATTGAGAATTGAGCGTTGAAAAGGAAATAGTTAGTAGTTGGTAGTGCCCCCAATAACAGCTTACAGCCCACCCAAAATAACGGGATCAAAAAACCCTTCATTACACGAAAACAGCATGGGTTGTATATAAGGTTTTTGCAATGTTGTTACACAGGAGATGATTTTCTGCCTCCGGGACAAAAGGGGAAGAGCGTTCTTTGCGCTTTCCGGGTAGCCGTATGATGTTTTTATGCTGATACACAGTGTATTTATGTAGCTACACGGCCACTCTGTGTAGCTACACAAATTCTTTGGGCGGCTACACAAGCTTACCTCTTTCTCCCTTTTCCCTCCTTTTTCCCCGTCGGTTAAAACCGACAGCAATCGGAGGAAGGGGCTAAAGCCCTGCGGAAACATGGCCGGATGGGCGGTTTCATAATGTATCATTTATACTGCGCGCGGGAAGATTTTGAGCAAAAACAGGTAGTTAGTAGTCCCCCAATAAAAGCTTATAGCCCGCCCCAAATAACGGGATCAAAAAGCCCTTCATTACACGAAAATAGAATGGATTGTATATAGTCAATCCTTATTAACCCCCGATTTTCAAAATCAGGGGTTGTAATTTTTTCTGAAAAAAGAGCCAAATAATTTTCTCTTTCAATTTTTCTATCATTTTCTTGACATTACACGCAGCGCCTGCCATCAAGGCGTTCATTTGGACGCCTTTTTCCCCGTTCAGATAATTCTCAAGCATCCGATAATCATATTTTAAGTGGCTGATTATCGGTTCTATTGCGGCTCTTGCCCGACA
>JAITAY010000155.1 GCA_031283915.1 Tannerella sp. | reverse complement strand
CCGTAATTGTCGGCAATCTTGCGCACCTCTCGCAGGTTCTGTATGGAAAACGGTTGGCCTCCAATCAGGTTGGTCGAAGCTTCCATACGGATAAACGGAATATTTTCGGCGCCGGTTTCACGGATCACTTCGTCCAGTTTCTCCACATTCATATTCCCCTTGAAAGGATGAGTCGAGCTGATGTTGTATGCTTCATCATAGAGCAGTTCGACGATACGTCCGCCATACTGCGTGACATGCGCCAGAAAAGTCGTAAAGTGATAATTCGTGGGAATCAGATCGCCTTTCTTTTTGATATATGCGTGTGTAATGACGTTTTCTGCCGCACGTCCTTGATGGGCGGGCAGGAGATACTTCTTTTTCAGTACGTCTTCGACGGCTTTTTGCAGGCGGGCAAAACTTTGCGAACCGGCATAGGCGTCATCGGCATGCATCATCGCCGATACCTGCATATCGCTCATGGCGTTGGTACCGCTGTCCGTCAGCATGTCCAGAAAAACATCGTTCGTCGTAAGACGGAACGTATTGAACCCTCCCTCGTACAGGGCTTCCAGACGTCGCTCGATCGGGACGAGATTCAACTTTTGTACAACACGCACCTTGTGCAGTTCCAACGGGATGTTTTCCCCGTTGTAGAATTTGATTTTTAACGTTTTATTATTGTTCATATCAATTTGGTTATATAGTTATATTCAAAATCAGAAGCATAATGGGCGCAAAACTACAAAAAGTTTCACGATTATAGCCTGTTATGAGGCTAAATCTTTTTTTGAGGCGCTATTCACAAGAAAAAGGAAGCAGGGTACAGGACTGGGTTTTGTCTTGCAGACGATTTTCACAAAGCATGTTCAACAGAGCCGGCAAAAACCCCCAAATTGACCGACCCGTTTTAACTGACAGAAGTCTCGTGAGGGACGAATTATCGGGCAGGGAAAGACAAAAAAGCTATCTCCGGGAGATGTATCGTATCGTCTCTCTCAGGACTTTTTGTCGATTACCCTTTTTCTTTTACCGGTATTTCGCCCCTCCGGGACTTTGATAGTATACAGATGCATACCCGCAAGCGACAGTTAATCGGATGGCTTTCCTGCGGGAACTCCTGTTACACTTTATTTATTTCCCATCCTTAAACGTTACTGCACGGTCAAGGAAGAAAACCGATTGAGGAAGAATCGTTTTCTGGATGAAAAGACAGGCTGCTCACTTATGACCGATAAACCAACTCATCTCTCTTACCGTTACCCGTTCCCGTCAGGATGAGTTTCCCTGCGCGAAGGGGAAAGACTGCGACTTCAGCGAAGGTAAATCTCTCCGAAAAACTCCGGACAGTGATAATTCGGTTTCGGCAGGTCGATCGGACTCCATGTGACGTAATGCGGATATTCCGTCTTGTCGGCACATTTGTAGAAGTTTCCGAAAATCTTTTCCGGCAGGCTGTCGGGGTCTAATTTCATCACGGAGAAAGGAATCGCAACAGTCAACTCCCAGGCATGAAGCCCGTGTTTTTCGTCAAAGGCTTCGCACTGGACACTCGTATACCGCCGGATACTCCGCATTTCCTGCGCCGTAAGCGATACGCCAACTTCGCGCGAGGTATGGCGGCAGGCGTAACACGTCCCGATGCAGTTGAACTCGAAGTTGATATAATTCATCTCGCCGGCTTTGCGCATGAAAAATTCCACGCAACTGTCCTCGTGTACGAAAATACCGTCGTGATCAGCCGTTGCACGCAGGGACAGCCCCCGCACGAAATAATGGATATACAAATCCGACGCGCCCCGCGCAATGTCAAATGCGACTACAGGTTTGTACGGAAACGTTGCCCGCCAGTTCAGCACGTCGATACTTTCACGCGTGGCGTGCAATTCCATCAATGCGCCGGCGTTCGACAGGGGCGCTTCGTCCAGCGCCGGAAGACGGGGTACAGTCAATTTTTTTATCATGGGAACTTATTTGGTTTGGTTGATAATCTTTCGTTCATGACCTTTCTTTTTTACATGCGGCAAAGATACGTATCTGTTTTCATTGCAACAAGCCCTCCCGCCGAATGAGGGTGTGTCAAAAGTTCGACACACCCTCTTTTTTTTGTCAGTCAAAACTGACGGCAAGAAGCAGCATTGGGCTAAAACCCGTGCTGACCGCCGCAGCCAGACGGCGGGCTTCATCATTCATCATTATTTGACTTAGCTTGCTGGCTGTGGAGCTTGGCCCGGTTTGGGCGCTACGCCTTCGTGATAGTCGGGCAAGGGTCCTAATTCATATTTATCAGGCCCGTAACGCAAATCGGACGACATGATTTCGTCCCACGTAATGGATTTACCTGTATAGGCGGCTTCGCGGCCGAGGATCGCTACCAGCGTGGAATAGGCCAGGTCTTCTGCCTGATTGATTTTCTTTCCCAAACGGATCGACTCTACCAGATGGATATGTTCCTGTTCGTAATCACCCCTTTCCGGTTTACTCCGGTCGTACTGCCAGATGATGTTACCGTTGTAATCCTCCAGGCGGACAGGCCCGTTCGAGGTAAACATCCCCTTGGTGCCGTATACCTGTTCGGATACATTCCCGTCGCAACCGTCGATCTGGCGGGCTGTAGTCAACATTCTCCGGTTTTGATCATAGTAATAATCCACACTGAAGAAGTCGAAAATATCGCCCGTGAGCCGCTGTGCCCGTCCGCCGAAACCGACCGCACGAACCGGACGTATGCCCATGAACCATGTCACGATGTCGATGTTGTGAATGGCCTGATCGAGGATGTGATCTCCACTCAGCCACTTGATGTTAAACCAGTTCCGGATGTTATATTCCATATCATTCCATTCGGGACGCTGCTTTTTGTTCCACCATGCACCCTGATCCCAGTGTGCCGCCCCGGAAACGATTTCGCCGATGGCACCGTTCCGTACCTGTACGTATGCTTCCCAGTACGCCCGCGAATGGCGCCGCTGGTTGCCCGTGATCACCGTCAGCCCCTTGGCAGTAGCTGCCTTGGAGGCGGCAATGACTGTGCGGATACCCGTCGGGTCTACGGCACAGGGTTTCTCCATAAACACATGTTTTCCCGCTTCAACCGCCGCCTTGAACTGTTCCGGCCGGAAGTGCGTGGGCGTGCAGAGCAGTACCACGTCGATTTCGGGCATAGCCAGGACTTTCTGATAGGCATCAAAGCCGAAAAAACGGTTGGCTTCGGGCACTTCATTGTTGAACTGCTCCATCAATATTTTCCGGCTGCCATCCATCCGGTCGGGGAAGATATCCGCCATGGCGATGATGGATACTTTCGGGCCGGCTTTCAGAAATTGCGTAGCAGCGCCCGTACCGCGGTCACCGCAGCCTACCAGCGCCGCTTTCAGGGGCTTTCCGTCCGGAGCGATATCCACAAAGGAATACATGCCCAGTTCTTCCGGAGTGAACGTCTTGGAGGGAACGGATTTCTCCTGTTCTCCCGTACTGCATGAGGCCAGCGATACCGAGGCCATTCCCAAAGGGAGTCCCGCACCTGCCAGCGCCGAACTCGTTAAAAATTCACGTCTCTTCATGATTCTGTTATTAATATGAACGATTTTATTTGTTTAATTGCACAAAAGTAGCACATTCTTGTGGTTTTACCAACAATTGCCTGGGTAAAAATCCAGAACTCCCGGCTTTTCGCAAATTACCTAATAATTAGTGGTTAGGACAGGACAGGCATCTCCGGCAATGCCTCCGCAAGGCTTTAGCCCTATTCTTCCGATTGCCGGAGATGCTGTTGCACTTTATTTATTTTCAGTCCCTAACCATTAATCACTAACTACTTCCAGCTTTCTTACGCCGTCGGCTTCCTCCGTCATCTTGACGTGTACGGTGTCGGCGGGGAGAAGCGTCGCGATTTTTTCCGGCCATTCGATGAAGCACAGAGCGCCACTGTAGAAATAGTCTTCGACGCCGATGTCCTGCGCTTCGGCCAACTGGCGGATGCGGTAGAAGTCAAAATGGTAGATGAGTTCGCCCGTTGCGGCGCTACGGTATTCGTTGACGATGGCGAAGGTGGGACTGCCGACAGCATCTTCCACGCCCAGCACTTCGCATACGGTCTTGATGAACGTCGTTTTTCCGGTACCCATTTCCCCGTGAAAGGCAAAGACGGTGCGGTCGCCCATGGCGCGGATAAATTCCGTGGCCGCCCGGTGGATGGTTTGCAGATCATGGACGATAAGTATCATGGGCGTTCATCTGGGTTGCATGGATATGAAAGGAATCAGCATCTCTTCGAGCGAAATGCCGCCGTGCTGAAACGTGTCCCGGTAATAGGAAACGTAGTAGTTGTAATTGTTCGGATAGGCAAAAAAGGATTCGTTGGTAGCAAAAATGTACCGGGTGCTCAGGTTGGGCGACGGCAACCCGGCCTTGACGGGATCTTTGATTTCAAAGATGTGTTTGGAGTCGTAGCTCATGTTTTTCCCCATCTTGTAGCGCAGGTTGGTGCTGGTGTTCCGGTCTCCCACCATTTTGACCGGGTTGTCTACCCTGATGGTGCCGTGGTCGGTGGTGACGATGACTTTGTATCCTCTTTCCGCCAGGCTTCTGAAGAGTTCCAGCGTGGTAGAATGTTGAAACCACGAGCGCGTCAGACTGCGGTAGGCGGCTTCGCTCTGCGCCAGTTCGCGGATCATCTTGCTTTCTGTGCGGGCGTGCGAAAGCATGTCTACGAAGTTGATGACAATGACGTTCAGTTGATTGTGCTCCAGTGCGGAGAGGTTGTTCAGCAATTTCTCGCCGTAGAGAGATTCGTGAATCTTGTGATACGAAAAGGTATATTTCTTGCGGAAACGTTCGATTTGCGTCCGGATCAGCGGCTCTTCGTTGATGTTTTTCCCCTCTTCGCTTTCCTCATCGACCCACAGTTCGGGGAACATCTGTTCGATCTGGAGGGGCATCAGGCCGGAAAAAATAGCGTTCCGCGCATACTGGGTAGCCGTCGGGAGGATGCTGTAATACAGGCTTTCGTCGAACGTGAAATAGTCCGACAACAGGTTTTTGACCACCCGCCACTGGTCGAGACGGAAATTGTCGATCAGAATAAAGAACAGTTTTTCTCCGTTGTCCAGCAACGGGAACAATTTCTTCTTGAACAGGTCGGGACTCATCAGTGGCCGCTGTCCGGCATCCTGAATCCATTGGAGGTAGTTTTTCTTTACAAACTTGCCGAAGACTTTGTTGGCTTCCTGCTTTTGCATACGAAGCAGATCCTTCATTTCCGCCTGCCCTTCCTCGAGTTCCAGTTCCCAGTAGATCAGTTTCCGGTAGACTTCGATCCAGTCGTCGGTCGTCAGGGAGTCGTTGATCTGCATGTCGATACGGGCAAATTCCTGTCGATAGCCGACGGTCGTTGCGCTGGAGATGATATCGCTTTTGTGGAGGTTCTTTTTGATGGAAAGCAGTAGCTGGTTGGGATTGACCGGCTTGATGAGGTAGTCGGCGATTTTGTTGCCGATGGCCTGGTTCATAATGCTTTCTTCTTCGCTTTTGGTGACCATCACGACGGGCACGTCCGGATCAATCTCCTTGATGGCGGACAGGGTTTCCAGGCCGGTCAGTCCCGGCATGTTTTCGTCCAGGAAAATGATGTCAAACGTCTGTTCCCTGCAATACTCAAGGGCATCCTGCCCGCTGACGACGGGCGTAATCTCATACCCTTTCTCTTGCAGGAAGAGGATGTGTGGCTTCAGCAAGTCGATTTCATCATCCGCCCACAAAATCCGGTCTTTTTTCGTTATCATCTTTTTGGGAATTAATGTTTGCCTGTTTCGTAAACGGTGAAAAAACAGAATAAGTATGTGGCTGCGGTATAATTTTTTTCGGGGTTGAAAAAAGGCTATACTGCACGCGGTATAGTTTTGTGCAAAAAGGGGTAGTTAGTAGATAGTAGCTAATAGTTAGTAGAGGGCGGTTGGCAGGCAAGCGGCAGTTGGAGGGAAAGGCGTAAAAGTGAGGGTTTGAGCGGACAACTTTGTCGTATCACAGAGCTACCGACTACTACTACTATTGATATGATTCCCCTACGGGGAAGATATGCACCTGCACAAAATCATACCGCGTAAAGTATAACTACTATCCACTAATCATTAACCATTAACCACGCCTGTTTTTGCGAAAAATCTTCCCGCGCGCAGTTGTAGAATAATATACGGTCAAACCTACTGAAGGAGCGCGTGGTTTTATGCCAAAGGTGGTTTTGCACCATTCCTGCATGTATTTCCCGATGATTTTACGTCGGTAAAAAGAGGAATAGCGCTTCAAAAAAAGATTTAGCCGAAAAAAAGTTGTATTTTTGTGAGGGTTTTGATACTAAACAAAAACGGATATGCAACAAAATGACATCTTTAGCCAGTTTCAGAAGTTCCTGCATGAAACGGAAGGGGATTTTCATATTCTTGAACAGCGTGTGCCGGTAGCAGTTCAAAAGGAATATTTTGAACTTTCCAGCCGGTTGCGCAAGTCTCCGCCCCGGTTGCGCGAAGCGGACTGTGAAAAGTATCTCACCCAGTTGCGATTGCCGGACACTCCGGCGAAGCAAAAAAAGCAACTTCTTTCCACGCTGGCCGTTTCCATGCAGGCAAAGGCTTACGGGGTATTGAAACAGTATGTGGAGGAATGCGATCCGGAGTTAAGCCATTGGGCGTATATGGCGCTGATGGAAAGCCGGATGACGCTGGAATCCGAATTGTCCGACGAAAAGAAAATCTACATCTCCACCGGACTGGGAGGAGAAGGGCAACGGCTCCGGTTCTTCATCTTACTGATTTCTTCGTCCGATGCTCCGTTTCAGACCTATCAGCGGCAAGTGATCGAGCGGGAATTTGCCTATTTTCTGTCCAGGGAAAACGGAAAAATCGAACGCCTGACCATCCGGGAAAAACATGTGGAACTCCTCGTGTTGCTTCCCTTACGGACAAACCTCAAATATTTACTGGAGAAAACCATTCGTGAGTGTAATCAATATGGTAATTTCCTGTCGGAAAATATAACAATCACAAATGTCAAGGAGTTAAACGGCGACGAGATCGCCAACATTCTGCAAATGTATGGAAGTCATCAGGCAGGGTCTTAAATACGGAGTAGTAGGTATCGGAAATACGCTGCTTTCGCTGGCGATCATCTGGATCATGACCCAATACGGTGGATGCACACCTGCATTTTCGAATTTTACGGGATATGTAATCGGATTGGTAAACAGTTACCTGTGGAACAGGCAGTGGACATTTCACAGCGAGGTAAACTGGAAAAGCGGCGCCATTCGCTTTTTCGAGGTATTTGCTGTGTGCTACGTGTTGCAACTGGCTTTGTTGCTGCTGCTGAACCGGTATTGTCCGGAGCATCCGCCGGCGTATGACTTTTTCAGTCCCCTGTTGCTCCGTTTCAAGGTAGACCCGCTGTTCTACAATCAGATACTGTCTACCGCATTTTATACGGTCATTAATTTTATAATCAACAAGTTTTATACATTCAAAGCCTGAACATACATGGAAAAACTGTCTATTATCATTCCCTGTTATGATGAAGAAGCATCTCTGTCAGTATCTTACCGGCGTACCCGGGACGTATTAAATCATGTCGCATACGACACTGAAATCATTTATGTGAACGATGGAAGCCGGGACCGGACACGGGAGATACTGGATGAAATTGCCGCAACGGACGCTCGTGTCAAAGTGATTCATTTCTCCCGGAATTTCGGACATCAGCCGGCCGTATCCGCCGGCATCAAACATTGTGACGCCGACTGGGCAATCATCATGGACGCCGACCTGCAAGACCCGCCGGAATTGATTCCCGACATCCTGCAACGATGCCGGGACAAACAGGCCAACAGCGTCTATTGTGTCCGTCGATCGCGCGAGAATGAAAGCTGGTTCAAGCGTTTTTCCTCCAAGTTCTTCTACCGTACGCTGAATCGGATGATGAGCGAGGTGAAATTTCCATTGGATACGGGCGACTTCCGGCTGATCGACCGAAAGATTATGACCGAATTTAAACAGTTGCATGAACACGGAAAATACATTCGCGGCCTGGTCAGCTGGATCGGCTTCAGGCAAGTCCCGTTTTATTACGAACGGAAGGCGCGCATGGCCGGCGAAACGAAATATCCTTTTCGCAAGATGCTGAGATTCGCCTCGACCGCCTTGCTGTACTTTTCCAAAAAACCGCTCCAAATGGTGATGGGACTGGGATTCTTTGCCGTACTGGTGGGTATTTTCTTAGCCATCTGGTTCACTCTGGGCAAAATCTACGGGTTCAGCAATGCCGAAACAGGCTGGACATCGCTGATCACTGTCATTACTTTTTTCGGCGGCGTCCAGTTGCTGACGGTGGGTGTACTGGGACAATACATCGGCGTGCTTTTCGACGAAATCAAAAACCGCCCCGAGTATATCATCGACGAAAAACGGAATTTTATCGACGGCGAGCATTAAACAAATGAAATCCCTGCGGTTCATCCACAGGGATTTACAGGTGATCAATAAACGTCCAAAGTGTTTCATCGGACAACAGGCACAGAGTGGTATATGCATGGACGAGCCATACCTTGTGGCTCGTTCTGTCCGCATGGGTCCAAAACCCATCTTAAAAACGCGCGTTGACGGTTTAAAAACGCGCGTTTGCAGTTTAAAAACGCGCGTTTGCAGTTTGAAAACGCGCGTTGCCAACTTAAAAACGCGCGTTTACAGTTTGAAAACGCGCGTTTGCAACTTGAAAACGCGCGTTTACAGTTTGAAAACGCGCGTTGCAAACTTGAAAACGCGCGTTTTCAAATGGAAAGTACGCGTTGCCGGCTTGAAAAATCGCCTTTCCAAAACCCCGCTATACCCAGTGGAACAGTCAGTTCAAAAACGGACATCCGTCACGGCAGCGCTCTTCGCGTTGCGGAGCGATGCGATTTGAAATGCACCCTTTGACAGTGATTTTTTTAAACAAAGCCGTATCTTTGTCCCCTGATAAATGTAAGCAACATCATTAAAATTAGATTTCATGAAAAGAACTATTCAATACCTGACCTTGAGCATCTGCTGTTTCGGGTGGCAGATTGCAGCAGCGCAGACCGAAAAAGTGTCTGTAGCCGATTTCGGATTAAAACCCGACACGCGTGAAAACGCTGTTCCATACGTCAAAAAGGCTCTTGAAGCCTGCCGGCACAGCAAGAATGCGGTGATTGTCTTTCCCAGGGGACGTTACGACTTCTGGCCACAGCATTGCACTGAACGTACCTATTACGAATCGAATACGACCGACATCAATCCAAAGCGGCTGGCCATACTGATTGATCGGGCTGAAGGGCTGACCATTGACGGCGAAGGATCGGACTTCGTGTTTCACGACCGGATGCAGCCCTTTACCGTGGATCACAGCCACAACATCACGCTCCGCAATTTCACCGTCGATTGGGATATCCCGCTCACGGCACAGGCGATCGTGACGCAGACCACCGACAGTTACCTCGACTTGCAAATCAATGCATATGAATCGCCTTTCATCATCGAAAGCGGCAAACTGGTATTTGTCGGCGAAGGCTGGAAAAGCCCCTGGAATGGCACAATGGAGTTTGAGAAAGATACACGTATCGTCACACCTCAAACAGGCGACCCGGGCTGCCTGCGCCCCCAGGGTAATTACCGGGCGGAAGAACTGGCACCCGGACAGGTGCGTATCCATTTTCCCTACCAGCGCAGGCCGGCTGTGGGCAACCGGCTCGTCCTGCGTCACAGCGAACGCGACCATGCAGGGATGTTCATCGTTGACAGCCGCGAGGTGCGCGTCGAAAACGCAGACATCTACCATACGGCCGGACTGGGTATCCTGTCACAGTTTTCCACAAACCTCACCTTCATCAACGTAAACTGCATCCCGAACGAACGGAAGGGACGCATCCTGGCCGGGCATGACGACGGCTTTCACTATTCGAACTGCAAGGGTGACGTAATCGTAAAAAACTGCACGTTCCATGCGCTGATGGACGATCCTATCAACGTGCACGGCACATCCGTACGCATCCTGAAGCGAATGGACGATTATACGCTCCGCTGCAAGTTCATGCATCACCAAAGCGTCGGCATGACCTGGGCACGAACGGACGAAATGGTCGGATTCATCGAAAACAAAACGATGCAGACCGTCGGAGTCGGCATGGTGGATAGCTACCACCCGATCAATAACGAAGAATTTGAAGTCACTTTCCGTCAAGCCGTACCGAAACAGATTACAGAAGGCCATGCACTGGAAAATTTGACGTGGACGTGTAACGTATCCATCACGGATTCGTATTTCAAAAGTTGCCGGGCACGAGGGATTCTGGTCTCCACGCCGGGTAAGGTGGAAATTACAAACAACATTTTCGAGTCGAGCGGTTCGGCCATCCTGATTGCAGGCGACGCCAACTACTGGTACGAAACGGGCGCCGTCAAGGAAGTGCTGATCAGGAAAAACGTCTTCCGGGCACCCTGCATGACCTCCATGTATCAGTTTTGCGAGGGGGTTATCAGTATTTTCCCCGAAATCCCGCAAAAAACCGACAAAACACCGCCGTTCCACCAGAACATTACCATTACGGAGAATGAATTTCATCTGTTCGACTACCCCATCCTCTACGCCCTTTCGGTGGACGGACTGGAATTTTCGAACAACAAACTGATACGAAGTCATCAGTTTGAGTCGTTCCATCACCGGAAACACGGCTTGACGTTTGAGGGTTGCCGCCAGGTTGTCGTGAAGGGAAACACGGCCGAAGGCGATCTTTTGGGGAAAACCGTTCAACTGATCCGGATGCCACGGAAGGAATGTAAACTCGACAAGGGAACAATCTTCAAAATCGTGCAGTAGAAGGCAAAAAGGAGAAGAGGAAACTTGCCTGCTTCCGTTACGGTGGGATTGACGTTTGTTCCGGACGATTATACCTTTTCATGACAGATCGAAATCTTTTTGTCAGGGGATGGTGTTTCTCTGGCAAAAACTCATAACATGGTCACTGTTTCCGGATAAAACAGACGAGAGGAGAGGGTTTTCGACACGGAAGCGAATAAAGGAGCTGTCTGTAAATAAACCACCCCTTTACGGGTCTGTTTTTCACCATACTTCCTCCTGAAGAATGAAAAAAAACAGCGGGGGAAGGTATTGCTTGATTTCTTTCCCCTACTTTCAACGCTCAATTTTCAATTAATTTCTTAACTTTGAGGCAGCAAATCAAAAATAAAAAGCCATGTATGAAGAAAGAAGAAATTTACCGATAGGGATGCAGGATTTTGAGGATTTACGTACCCGCAACTGTGTTTATGTAGATAAAACGGCTTATGTCTATCGCCTGGCCGGCTTCGGGAAACCGTATTTTCTCGGTCGCCCGAGGCGGTTCGGCAAGAGTCT
>JAITAY010000257.1 GCA_031283915.1 Tannerella sp. | reverse complement strand
GATCCGGTCATGCAAAGACATATTATACTGCGCGCAACATGATTTGGTTACTGAACAGGAAAATGCGATTGCCTGAAATGAAGCGAAAAAATGAAATTTCACCAGACTGTCTGTCAGGATTGCTTCGCAAAACCGGTATAACGACTTGTAATTTACAACTTACTCAAATTCAAAACACATGAAAGAATACAGATTAGCCATCATCGGATGCGGCAAGGTAGCCCATCTTCATGCCAAGGCCATCGGCAACCTGCCTCGTGCGACGCTCGCCGCCGTATGGAGTCGTACCCCCGAATCGGCGACAAAATTTGCAACTGCATACGGCGCGAAACCTTGCAGCGACATCGCCGCCATGATTCGCGAAAACGATATCGACCTGGCGATTGTGTGCAATCCCCATCCGTTCCACAGAGAAGCGACCGTCGAAGCGGCGCGCGCCGGAGCAAACGTGCTGGTAGAAAAACCGCTTGCTTCCACGCTGGAAGACTGCGACGCCATGATTGACGCCTGCCGCCGGGCGGGCGTACGGCTGGGCGTGGTGAGTCAGCGTCGCTGGTATGCCCCCGTGCAGCGCATCCGTCGCGCCATCGACGAAGGCAGGACAGGAACGCCCGTTTTCGCTACCGTCAACATGCTCGGCTGGCGCGACCGCGCTTATTACGACGCCGACCCGTGGCGTGGCACGTGGGATAGGGAAGGCGGCGGCGTGCTGGTCAACCAAGCGCCTCACCAGCTCGACATTCTGCTCTGGTTCATGGGCGAAGCGGACGAAGTGTACGGCCTGTGGCGCAACCTGAATCATCCCTATATCGAAGTGGAAGATACGGCCGTGGCCATCGTGAAGTTTAAAAACGGCGCGATCGGCAATATCATCGTCAGTAACTCCGAAAAGCCGGGCATCTTCGGCAAGGTGCAGGTGCACGGTTCCGGCGGCGCATCTGTGGGCGTGCAGACCGACGGCGGCGCCATGTTCGTGGCCGGAATGTCGTCCGTACTCGAGCCTCCGGTGAACGACCTCTGGACTGTCCCCGGCGAAGAAGCGCTGCTCGCCGGATGGGTGCGCGAAGACAGCGAACTGTTCGAACGCATCGACCCTGTCGTATATTATATGGAACGTCAAATCGAAGACTTTCTCGCGGCGCTGGACGAAAACCGCTACCCGCTGGTGACCGGCGAAGCGGGACGCCGCACAGTGGAACTCTTCACCGCCATCTACCGCTCTACGCGCGACAATGCGCCGGTGAAATTCCCCCTTCTCCCTGAAAACAGAAATGATATGGACGGACGTCTGACACGTGAAAACCTGAAATCATGAGCAGCGCCAGACCCCGACTCATCTCGCCGGGTTACGCCTTTACGTTCGTACTCGTAACCCTGCTGTTCTTCCTGTGGGCATTGCCCAATACGCTGAACGATGTGTTGATCAAACAGTTTCAGAAATCGCTCGAACTGTCGCGTTTCGAGGCGGGATTGATTCAGACGGCCATCAAGCTGGGCTACTTCTGCCTTGCCATACCGGCGGGGCTTTTCATGCAACGTTTCGGATACAAGTCGGGACTGATTGCCGGACTGCTGGTCTTTGCCGCCGGATGTTTCCTGTTCTATCCTGCGGCCGGTTCGGGCATTTACTTTGTGTTTCTCGGCGGCATTTTCGTCATCGGCAGCGGCCTGTCGTTCCTCGAACTCGGCGCCAACAGTTTCATCACGAGTCTGGGCGACGTCTCCACCGCTGCCCGCCGCCTGAACCTCGCGCAGTCGTTCAACCCGATTGGAGGCATCGCAGGGGTGACGCTGGGCACTCTTTTCATCTTTTCGGGCAACGAGCCTTCCGAAGAGCGGATAGCCGAAATGAGGATGCAAATTACCGCCACGGGTAATGCGTACACCGATTTCCTGGAGACGGAAAACAGCCGTATATGGCCAACTTACATCATGATAGGCATCATCGTCCTGATTGTGGCCTTCCTGATTTGGAAAACGAAGTTTCCGAAGCTCGAAGCCTCCGGCGATGCGCAACGCAAGGGCAGTTTCAGGGCGTTGCTCAAGTATCGGCATTGGTACGGCGCCGTGATTTCGCAGTTCTTCTATCTCGGCGCGCAACTCGGCACGTGGAGCTACCTCATCGCCTATGCGCAGGAAAACGGACACATGAGCGAAAAACAGGCCGGCGGGTTGCTGGTGATCAACATGGTCGTTTTCATGCTGGGACGCTTCGTCTCTACCTTCCTGATGAAGTGGATACAGGCCACGCGGCTGATGGGTTTCTATGCGCTCGTCAATATCGGGCTGGTGGCGGTGGCGATACTGGGGTCGGAGTGGGCGTCGTGGACGGGTATTCATTCCGTTTCGCACTGGACAGGCATCTGTGCGATGATTGGCACCTCCTTTTTCATGTCGCTCATGTATCCCACCAATTTCGCATCTGGCGTGAAAGGACTGGGGCCTCATACCAAACTGGGCGCATCCATACTGGTGATGAGTTTGATTGGCGGAGCGCTGCTGACGCCGCTCATCGGCTTGATTGCCGACGCATCGTGGGCGAAGGCCGTAGCGCCGGGAATGATTGTCCCGGCCGTTTCGTACGCCGTCATTTGCCGGTATGCCTTTTTCTGAGCGCGGGCGGAGGAAAATACGTAAGTCGAAAAATGCAGGCAGGAAATCATTATATCCGCAAAGGTCAAATAATGTTCATTGAAATACTGAAAGACTTGCGCCGGCCGGCCATACGATATATCGGCCAGCCGTCCGTTATGTCGTATTTCAGTTCACGGAGATGTACATGGCGGTTTGACAAACATGTTTGGTAAACGATTTTAAAGTAATAAATAGAAGATGAAAACAATTATCAGGATTTTTTACCTGTGGCCGGCGATATGGCTGGTCATGTCCTGTTCGCAGGAAAGAAGTGTGGGATTGAAAGTGTTGCAACTGAACGTGTGGGTGAACGCTTCGCGCGTGGAAGGCGGCGAGCAGGGACTTGTCGACGTCGTCGACCGGACGGATGCCGACGTGGTACTGTTGTGCGAACTGTATACCGGCGAGGGCGAAACGCCCCTGGCGCAGAAAGTAATCGACGCACTGGCGAAACGAGGAAAAACGTATTTCGGCGACGGGCGCAATCTGCCGGTGGGCATCCTGTCGAAGTATGCGCTGGACGACGTCTCGGCCTTCCTGCCTGCTCCCGACTGTTACCGTCCGGTGGTGAAGGCGCATCTGACGGTGAACGGGCGGACGGTAGCCGTTTATTCCACGCATCTGGATCACCGGAATTATGCGTCATACCTGTCGCGGGGATACAGTTCGGCGACATGGACAAAAATGGAGGCTCCGGTGACTGACCCGGATTCGATACTCGTGGCCAACCGCATTGCGTGGCGCGACGAAACCATCCGTGGCTTTATCCGCGACGCCCGCTCGGAGACGGCCGGAGGGAATATCGTCATCATGGGTGGCGATTTCAACGAGCCGTCGCACCTGGACTGGCAGGCGGATACGAAAGACATTCGCGACCACCGCGGCGCCGTCGTCCCCTGGGACGTGTCGCTGATGCTTGCACAGGCCGGTTATAGGGATGCCTGGCGCAGCCTCTTCCCCGACGCGGCGAGGCATCCGGGATTCACCTGGCCGGCCGGCAACGAAGCAGCCCGGTTGAAAGACTTGTTTGTCACGCCGGATGCCGACGAACGCGACCGCATTGATTTCATCTATTACTATCCGCAGCCGGGCGTCGCGCTGGAAAGCATATACATCGTCGGGCCGGCCGCTTCGGTCGACCACGGCAAAATCGTGCCGGAAAAGACGGACGAAGCCTTCCTGCAAACGCTCGCCGTCTGGCCGAGCGACCACAAGGGCAATCTGGCCACTTTCCGCATCGCGCCGCAACCGGTCGCCGCAAAACCCTGTACGGAAAGCAAACCGACCTTTGCCTTCCTGACGGACGTGCACCTGAACAGGGCGAACGACCGCGACCGTTACCGCGGTTTCACTCAGGCGCTGGAGCGGGCAAAGCGCGCAGGCGTCGAGTTTCTCGTTTTCGGGGGCGATCTGGTAGATATTAACATGGGGAGCCAGCTCTCGCGCAAAGAAACCGACAGCATGTACACTGCCTTCAAACAGGCGGCAGAGCAGACGGGGCTGCCCTTTTTCCCGGCCATCGGCAACCACGACCGCTATTTCGACGAGGCGGAGGACTGTCCCGACGGCGACGAAGTGTTCAAATCGCACTTCGGAGGCCGTTCGTACTACACTTTCGAGAGGCACGGCGTACGCTTCTTCGTCCTCAACTCCGTACAGCGCACCGGCGCGAGCGACCTGTGCATCGGCGAGGAGCAATTGGCGTGGCTGAAGCGCGAACTGGTGCATGTATCGCTGGCCACACCCATAATAGTGGTGCAGCACGTGCCGGCATATTCGCTCTATTATCCCGTGGCGGAAGCGAAATTCAGCCCGGCAGACGTGGTTTGCAATTTCAGGGACGAACTGACCCTTTTCCGCGAACACAACCTGAAGCTCGTCTTGCAGGGGCACCAGCATCTGTACGAAGAACTCTTGTTGCAGGATGTGCATTACATCACCGGCGGCGCCGTCTGTGGCAATTGGTGGAACGGTTCGTTTCACGGAACGGAAGAAGGAGTCCTGCTTGTTCATGCCGACAGTACGGGAAATTTCAGCTGGCGATATGTCGATTACGGCTGGCTGCCCGAATAAATATCGAAGAATCCGGTTTGAACGGCTTGCAGCCTGAAACCTGAAACTTGTCGTTTTTCCCCCAGGGCAACCGCACCAAAATCAGGTTCAACGAAAAACAATTTCATGACTGCCATTTTGTCACTAAAAGCGAGGATGGAGGTTCTCCGAGCAAGGAATTTGTCACTAAAAGCGAGGATGGAGGTTCTCCGAGCGAGGAATTTGTCACTAAAAGCGAGGATGGAGGTTCTCCGAG
>JAITAY010000061.1 GCA_031283915.1 Tannerella sp. | reverse complement strand
GGATGAAAACCAACTGTCTGCCAGAACATAACGGAATTTAAGATGTTGATTCTCGACTGCCTGTTGAAGCATGGAGCGCATCATCGCATTTTTGGTTACCGGACTTTGGCGTTTTTCCTTATGCGTTTTTATGTCGCAGAACCGGACAGTCTTTTTTATACACTCAAAGGCTACCGGAACACGCAAGGATTCTGCTGCTCCGGGTAACTGTGTGTGGTAAAAAACTGTCAATAAATTGATACCCTTTTCATTGCGACCTTTGCTATGATCCCAGTGCCAACTGATCAACTCGTTTTCATCCGTATAGGGTTTGCTTACAATCGTGTCATCGAAGATCAGACAGGCATCTTCGCTCTCATATTGCCGTACCAGCGGTTTTACCTCCTGCCATAATTCCTTTGAATTACAAATGTTCCCGGACAACATCCGAGTTATTTTGTCATGGGAAACTTCTCCGTCCAACAAACTCGACAATCCTGTTGCTGTTACCTGACCAAAACTGCTTAACAGGTAATCACTGTATAAATCCATTTCTTTTTTCATCTTGCAAAGTTAATGACTTTTTATAGACGGTGCGTAACATGAGTTACTTATCTTATCCTGCGGGCAGATTTTGTACATGAACTTCCTGCCGATATTTCGTCTGTTACCGACATTCCGTCCCTCATTGCCCCGGGATTTCATCCCGCGCTACCGATATGTCGTCCCGTACGGGACTTTCTGAACGGTGCTATTTTTATCAGGTTTGTGGACAACGCCCCTCATTTTCATGCTGTGTATTCCCTTTTCCCGTGTGAGCCGGGACACTTCCGGCGGGACGGAAAAATACCTACTTTTAGGTATTGGCCGGCAGTATCTGTCTCGCTGAAAAGCCGTATTTTTGCATCTAATTTGTAGACATGAAATTATCAGAGCTTCAAACAGGTGAGAAAGGCGTTATCGTGAAGGTAACGGGACGCGGCGCGTTTCGCAGGCGTATTACGGAAATGGGTTTTATCCGGGGCAAGGAGGTGCAGGTCATCCAGAATGCCCCTTTAAAGGATCCGATTCAGTACCGTATTATGGGATACGACCTGTCGTTGCGGCGCAACGACGCGCGACTGATTGAAGTGCTCACAGCCGGTCAGGCGGTGGACATGGCCGAACAGCCGGTCGTGCCGCCACACGCAATGATCGTTCCGGAGGATGAGTTGCGTTCCATGGCCATCGACCGGGGAAAAACCATCAATGTGGCCTTTGTCGGCAATCCCAATTCCGGGAAAACATCCCTGTTCAACTGCGCTTCCGGCGCTCACGAACATGTGGGGAACTACAGCGGCGTGACGGTCGACGCCAAAAAAGCCGAATTTAAACAGAACGGTTACCGGTTCAGGATTGTCGATTTGCCGGGGACGTATTCGCTGTCGAACTGTACGGCGGAGGAGAAGTATGTGTGCGACCACCTCGACAACGAACATCCGGACGTGGTTGTCAATGTGGTAGACGCATCCAATCCGGAGCGCAACTTCTATCTGACGTGCCAGCTGATTGACATGGACGTTCCGGCGGTGATTGCACTCAACATGTACGACAGCCTGAAACGTCATGGCGACCGGTTCGATTATCCTTCCCTGGCGCGAATGATCGGGATTCCCATGGTTCCGACCAACGGGCGTACGGGCGAAGGGCTGGAAGAACTTTTCAGCCGCGTCATCCGGGTGTATGAAGAAACAGAGCCGGTACGGCGCCATATACATATTAATTACGGGGAAACGCTGGAGGGAAGTATCCGGCACATCCGCAACCTGCTCCGCGCGAACGGCGCCATTGAAGAGAGCCGGTCGAAACGTTACCTGGCCATCAAACTGCTGGAACAGGACGGGGAAGTCGAACACTACATCCGTCAACTGCCCGCATCCGAAGTCATTCTGAAGGAACGCGACCGGGATGTCGTGCAACTGGAACAGCTGCTGCATACCGACAGCGAAACGGCTTTCACGGATGCCCGTTACGGATTCATCTCCGGCGCTTTGCGCGAAACGTATGTTCCCAACAAGCTCAGAAATGTGTCGCGTACGCAGATCATTGATGCCATTGTCACGCACAGGGCGCTGGGCTACCCCATCTTCCTGCTGTTCATGTGGATCATGTTTGAAGCCACCTTCCGGCTGGGTGAATATCCGATGAACTGGATCGAAGCGCTGGTGGAACATATCGGGGCTTTTGTCCAGAGCCACCTGGCCGAAGGGCCATTGAAGGATTTGCTTGTCGACGGCATCATCCGGGGCGTCGGCGGAGTGATTGTCTTTTTGCCGAATATCCTGATTCTCTATGCGTTTATTTCCTTTATGGAAGATTCGGGCTATATGGCCAGGGCGGCGTTTATCATGGACAAGCTGATGCATGCCATGGGACTGCACGGGAAATCCTTCATCTCCCTGATCATGGGATTCGGCTGCAACGTACCGGCCATCCTGGCCTCGCGCACCATCGAAAGCCGCAACAGCCGGATGCTGACCATGCTGGTCAACCCGCTGATGAGCTGCAGCGCCCGCCTGCCCGTCTATCTCCTGCTGGCAGGCGCTTTCTTTCCCGGTCAGGCCGGACTCCTTCTGTTTGTCCTCTATGGCTCGGGGATTCTGCTTGCAATCGGGATGGCGCGGCTTTTCAAGCGTTTCCTGATCAAAGGTGAAGATATTCCCTTCGTCATGGAACTGCCTCCCTACCGGATGCCTGCGACACGCTCCATCCTCATTCACATGTGGGACAAAGCCTACCAGTACCTTCGCAAAATGGGCGGCATCATTCTGATTGCCTCCGTCATCATCTGGTTTTTAGGCTATTTCCCGCGTGAAACGAAACAGGACAAGCAGTATGACGAACAGATAGCAGCCGTTTGGCAATCCTCGCTCCCGTCCGGAGAAAAGGAAATGAAAATAGAAGAACTGCAACGGGTCAAGGCGATTGATCACCAGCAAAACTCCTGCATCGGACGTCTCGGACAAGCCATACAGCCCGTGTTGCAGCCGCTGGGATTCGACTGGAAAATCAGCATCAGCCTGTTGACCGGCATGGCAGCCAAAGAAGTCGTCGTCAGCACACTGAGTGTCTTGTATACAGGCGAAGAAAGCGGTAACGCCCAACTGACCGAGCGGCTGAAACAGAGCCGGGACGCCCGCGGAAATCCGACGTTTACGCCGCTCGTCGCACTGAGTTTGATGTTTTTCGTGCTGATCTACTTTCCCTGTATCGCCACCGTCACGGCCATTGTGAAGGAGTCCCGTTCGTGGAAATGGGGCTTGTTCGTCATCGGATACACGTGCATACTGGCGTGGACCGTTGCTTTTGCCGTTCATCATGTCGGCGCTTTATTCATCTGAGAAAAGGAAGGATATGTTTCAGGAAATCACCGTTATCCTCATCGGCATACTGACCGCCGGATACCTCGTTTGGAAACTCTACCGGCATTTCACCTCATCCGCGGCAAATTCCCCGTGCGCGGGATGCAGGGAGCGCTGCCGGTTGGATACACGTAACAAAACTCGCCCGCCGGAAAGTAAAAAGAAGAAGGAAACAAACGATATACAGGACACAGCCTCACTTTCCGTATAGAAAGCATCATACGACCGATTTTTCGCTTACCCAACGTCCCGCAGGGAGAAACTGCGTAAAAACAGGTAGTTAGTAGTTAGTAGTTAGTAGTTAGTAGTCCCCCAGTAAAAGATTACAGCCCGCCCCAAATAACGGGATCAAAAAGCCCTTCATTACACGAAAATAGAATGGATTGTATATGAACCTGCGTTTTTGGCTAAGCGCATCCGGAGAAGGTATTTGATAACGGAT
>JAITAY010000348.1 GCA_031283915.1 Tannerella sp. | reverse complement strand
CAATCAAACGGACAAATAACCGAAAAGCGAATCTGTGAGACCATATAAGCCAACTGTTTCAGGTTTCAAGCCAACTGTCTTTATGGGCACATGGAGAAGCAGATCAGGAGTTTTAAAATTACAACAGCAGTATAAACCTTGGAAATACGTGAGTAGCCCGTGCTTTGCGGACTGTGGCGGATTACTCCGCCGCATATTTTTCCAGCGCTGCCTTCATGGAAGCTACTTTCTCAGGTTCCTGTGCTGCCAGGTTCTGTTGCTGGCCCAAGTCAGTATTCAAATTATACAGTTGGTATTCGTCCGAATGACCGGTTTCCATGTCGGTGTATGCCGTGCGGGCAGGCCCTTTGGAAGGCGGAATCAAGACCCGGTCGCCGCTTCGGAAAGCCAGATCACGTATCCCCTCGATCACCAGTTCGGTACGTCCCTCTTGCGAGGTTCCCAGCAGGGCGTCCAGCACGTTTTGACTGTCCACGTCCTGCTGCAGGGGCACATCCGTCAAGGCCGAAAATGACGCCAGCAAATCCATCTGGCAGACAATCGCATCCGAAACGCCCGTCCTGACTTTTTCCGGCCACCGGACAATGAACGGAACGCGCGTACCTCCGTCAAACAGGCTGTATTTCCCCCCGCGCAATGCGCCGGCAGGCCGGTGGTTACCCAGCAACTCGACAGCCTGATCCTGATAGCCGTCGTCCACTACCGGGCCGTTGTCGCTGGAGAAAATCACAATCGTATTTTCGGCCAGTCCCAATTCCTCCAGACCGTCCAGCAATGCGCCCACAGCCCAGTCGGCCTCCAGGATGGCGTCGCCCCGCGGTCCCATGCCCGATTTGCCGGCGAAGCGCTCATTCGGCACACGCGGTACATGTGGCTCATGCAGGCCGTAATACAGGAAAAAAGGCGTGTCCCTGTGTCCGGAGATAAACTGCCGGGCTTTCTCCACAAAAACCTCCGCCATGGTTTCGTCAGTCCAGCGTGCTGCCCGGCCGCCTTTCATGTAACCGATGCGCGAAACGCCATTGACAATCGACATGTCGTGACCGTGACTGGGATGCACTTTCAGCAGTTCGGGATGGCTCCGGCCGGTGGGTTCACCGTCGAAATTTTCCTTGTAACTGACATAAATCGGGTCATTCGGGTCGAGCTTGTCCACCCGCCCGTTTTCCACGTACACGCAAGGCACGCGGTCGTTCGTTGCCGCCTGAATGTAGGAGTAGGCATAACCCACATCGGCCGGATGGGGACGGATCTCCGTATTCCAGTCGATGTTTCCGTTGCCCAGCCCCAGGTGCCACTTTCCGATGGCTGCCGTCGCATAACCGGCCTCCTGCATCAGCCTGGGCAAGGTCTGAAGCAGCGTGTCGACGATTAGCGGCGCATCGCCGGGGAGTATGCGGGCATTTTTATTTTTCCAGGGATACATGCCCGTGACCAGTCCGTAGCGGCTGGGTGTGGAAGTGGCCGACGTGCTGTAACCCTGCGTGAAACGCAGTCCTCCCTGTGCCAGCCGGTCGATATTTGGCGTTTGTATCGTCGTGCTGCCGTAGCAACTGACATCCCCGTAACCCAAATCGTCAGCGATAATCACCAGCACGTTCGGCAGTTTCTTTGCATCCTGCTTTCCGCCGGCGCAGGATACCATTCCCAATCCTCCCAAAACGGCCGGTAAAAGAGGAATGGCAGATGTAAATGCGATTGTTTTCATTGTTTCAATAATTTATCTGTTATGATTGTATATAGTTCTTTCTTTCAGCAAATTTACAGGGATACCGTATCCCATTCGTGCATTGTCTGTCGACGGGAAAAAATCCGGCTCATTCGCAGGAGAAATCTTCCCGAAACCTCTCAAACAACTTTCTCCATATTGAGAAACTACCTCGAAGCCCTTCAAACGGCTTTCTCCATGTTGAGAAACTACCTCGAAGCCCTTCAAATGGCTTTCTCCATGTTGAGAAACGGCTCCGAAGCCCTTCAAACAACTTTCTCCAAGTTGAGAAACTACTTCGAAGCCCTTCAAATGACTTTCTCCATATTGAGAAATGGCTCCGAAGCCCTTTGAACCGTTTTCTCCATATCGAATATGCCAGTTATTTTTCATATTTCCGTATATAATCGTTTTGATAGCAGCTATCCAGTTCCGCATGTATACTTTTCTGTGCAAAAATACAATTATTCCTCTCGGCACCGTCATTTTCCAGATGATAAAGCTCGGCTTTCGCCGGTTCGCCGGAGGGGATGTATTTCCAGTTACCTTTCCGCAGAGCGACATCGCCGCTGTTATTCTGTATCATAATATATTCGCGGTACGCCTTTGCCCGGGGATGGAAAAACAATGCGGAAGCATCCCGTGAATCTTTCGCCTGCAAGGCAGAAAGCGTCGAGCCGGTGATTGTCGCCAAGGTAGAAAGCAGGTCTATAAAACAAAAAGGCTGCGACTGGACAAACGGCGTGATTTGCCTGCCCGGCCACGAGACAATGAAGGGCACCCTCGAGCCGCCTTCGTAGAGCGAGCCTTTGATGCCCCGCAAACCGTTGTACGGGTCGTGTCCGTTGAGATGCTCCAGTGCGCCGTCTTCATAACCCTGCTTGATACAGGGGCCATTATCACTGGTAATGATCAACAGCGTATTTTCGTAGAGGCCGTTACGTTTCAGTGTTGTCAGAATTTCGCCGATATAACCGTCCAATTCCTCGATCACGTCGCCATAAATGCCTGCTTCGCTTCTCCCCCGGTACTTCGCGCCCGGTATGCGCGGCTCGTGGGCGTTGTGCGGAGCGAAGAAAAGGAAAAACGGTTGATCGCCTTTTTGTGTCTCAATAAAATGCAGCGCTTTCGACAAAAAGACCTCTCCCATGGTTTCGTCCACCCAGCGCGCCTGCCGGCCGCCGGACATCCAGCCGATACGGCCAATGCCATTGACAATCGTCGCGTCATGCCCCGAAAAGTGCTTTAATTTCAGTTGTTCCGGATTTTCTTTTCCGGTCGGTTCATTTCCTGCTTTATGACGGTAGGATACTTCGACAGGATCGGATGCTTCCAGGTTGACGACTTTATGATTTTCAATATACACACAGGGTACACGGTCGTTGGTGGCCGGAAAAAAGAAGGCATAATCAAATCCGACTTCCAACGGCCCCGGCGCAATCTCACCATTGAAATTCACCGGATTTGCCGGTGTTCCCAGTCCCAGATGCCACTTGCCGACCAAGCCTGTCCGGTAGCCTCCGTTTTGCAGCAGGCGGGGCAGGGTGCACGCAGACACGTCGATTGTCAACGGCGCATTCCCGGGCAGGATGCCTACCTTCTTCCGCCACGCATATTCGCCCGTAAGCAGCGCATATCGTGTGGGAGAAGAGGTGGAAGCCGGCGAATAGGCGTGCGTGAATTTCACGCCGTCGCGAGCAAGGGTGTCAATGTGCGGCGTTTTAATTTTCGTGGCGCCGTAGCATCCGAAATCGCCATACCCTACATCGTCGGCCAGTACGAAAATGATGTTTGGCTTCGGCGCGTCGCCCTTTCCCGCCGGGGAGGCGGGAGAAGGCGCCAGCACGGAGAGCGCCAGCAATTGATACCAGTGGCTTGTCATGCACTATTTGAGATTGGGATTGATATTGGTTTCACTTTCAGGGACAGGCCATACTTCATCCTGCCCGACACGGAAGTTCTTTTTTGTCACCCACCATCTGGCGTAAGGGTCTTTCGGATAACCGGCCGGAAGATTCAATGCACCTTGCGAATCGGGGAAAGGAGCGCCCCAGAAATCACCGGTCAACACTTCTCCGGCAATGCCCCAGCGCAGGATGTCCCACAGCCGAATCCCTTCCATGGCCAGCTCAATACGCCGTTCCTTCCGCAAAACAGGTCGCAGCCTGTCCGCATCAGTCTCGGTGACGGGGGGCATCTGTACCGATGTCCGTCCTCTGACCTTGTTAATCGTTTCGTCCAGCAGAGACTGCGTGACCGGGTCGCCCGATTCCAGTACGGCCTCCAGATAGCTCAACAGGATTTCCGCATAACGGATAACGGGCATGTTGCCGCTGTACCCGGTTGCCAGGCTGCCGGTGAACGTTTCGTCAAAATATTTCCGCAAACCGTAGCCTGTTCGCGTAGCCTGCTTGGAAACGGTCAGCTGGTCGATGGACGCTGTGTGGTCCGGATGGCAGTCATACGGTTTTCCGCCGAAAGTACATCCATCCCATAAAAAGGTATAGGCAAACCGCGGGTCACGGTTTTCCGCCCGGTTGGCCAGATTGAATCGCGGGTCGTCATAGGAAAACGGCGTCCCGTCGATGAAATCGTAATTGACGGCCAGCGCTTCATAGGGATTGATGAAATGATAGCCGCCGGCAATGGCCGGATAGGCATGTTGCGGCAGATAGTTGGGTGCTTTCAGTTCGATGAACTGCGTACTGAAGATGTTTTCGGCGCTGTTCTCGTTAGCCGGAGTAAACAGACCTGCGTAATCGGGATCGATAATATTGTCTCCGAAATCAATGATTTGTCTGTAGGTTACAGCCGCTTCGCGAAATTTCTTTTGCGCCAGCTGCAAGCGTCCGAGGAATGCCAGCCCGGCCTGCCTGGATACACGCCCGATCTCGGCAGCGGGAATGTCCCGGTAGCGGGGTAAGCCCGCAACGGCTTCGCTTAATTCCTGCGACACAAAATTTTCTATCTCTGCTTTGGACGTTTTGGTGACCGTATTGGCTTCTTCGGATGTCAGCACCCGGGTGACTAACGGCACGTTGCCAAAATGCTGCGACAGGTAAAAATACTGGCTGGCACGCAGGAAACGTGCTTCCGACCGGAAACGCAGTTTCTTTGTTTCGTCCATCGGCACTTCTTCAATATGAGCCAGAAAATCATTGGCTATCGTTATTTTTTTGTAGGATCCTTTCCAGAGCGAAAGCAAAACCGCGTTGTTCGGCAATAAGGTTCCGTTGGTCAGGCGGTTGAGATTGGAATTGTCTCCCCGCCGGTCATAGCTGTTATCCGTGGCCAATTCCAGAAAAGCCAGCCCGGCATACGACCACCAGTCGGTCGGCTCGACCTGGAAGGCGTAACTGAGATTCCCCCGGTAGACGGCCGTTAGACCTATCAGCGCATTCGTTTCATTTGTCCAGAAAGTGGCGCTGTCGTACTGATTCGTTGGCGACTTTTCCAAATCGTCGGAGCAAGACGCCTGCAATAACAGGATTGCGGATAAAATTGCAACTGTCGATAGTTTATATCTTTTCATATGATTCGTTTGTTAAAAGTTGATATTGAGACCCAGTGTATACGTAGCCAGTATCGGATAGTATGACCCGCCCGTGTTGATTTCGGGATCCCAGCCTTTCCTGTATTGCTTGACGGTGTATAAATTGTCGGCGCTGAAATAGATGCGTGCCTTATCCAGCCAGGGTCGTAAAAGTCTGGAGGGAACGGTATAGCCCACCTGCAGGTTTTTCACCCGCAGATAGGAAGCGTCGAGCGCCCAGAAGTCGGACTGTGCATAGTTGCCGGCCAGGGAGTTGGTCAGTATCTCCAGACGCGGATAATCCACGTACCGTTTCGGATTGGCCGGGTCAAAACGCCCGTCGATCTGCCATTGCTGAATGGTCCCCAGATTGAAGAAAGCGTATCCTGTATAATTGTCCAGGTATCCTTTGACACCGGCTACGCCCTGCAGGAATATTTTGGCATCAAAACCTTTATATCCCAGGTCAACATGAAAGGCATAGGTATATTTGGGAATCCGGCTGCCGATGCAGGTCCGGTCATAGGTGGGGTCTACCACGCCATCCGGCTGGCCGTCGGGGCCGCTGATATCCCTGTAACGGATGTCTCCGGCGCGGGGACTGGTCGTCACCTTGGTCTGGTCAGGCCAGGCCGCAATATCCGTCTCGTCCAGAAAAACGCCGTCGGTCAGGTATCCGTAATACATTTCCATCGGATAACCGATGAACAGGTTAGACCCGTTGCCGACCAGTCCGTTGGGCTGTTTCACATTGCCCACGCCCAAATCGGCTACTTCGTTCCGGATAATGCTCAGGTTGGCGGACAGTCCGTACCTGAAATGCCGGAATCTTTTCCGGTGCGAAACATCAAATTCAAATCCCTTGTTGTTCATCTTTCCGGTATTGATTTCGGAAAGATCCAGCCCCAAAACCGTCGACACGCTGGCCGAAGGCTTGTAGAGAATATCGTAGGTCTGACGATAGAAATAGGAGGCGTTCACATCTATCAGTCCGTTGAACAGGCCGAGTTCGATTCCGGCATCCGTTGTCCGGGTAGATTCCCAGTGCAGCAGCGGGTCTTTGAGTTGCGTCAGCCCTGCGCCGGTGTATGACGTGCCGCCAAACGAATAGTTCAGCCCCGACGTCAAGGTGGATTGATAGGGATAGTTGGAAATGTTCTGATTTCCCAGCACTCCCCATGAGGCTTTTAACTTCAGGCTGGACACGACGGGACGGATCGCTTCGAAAAAACCTTCTTCCGACAGCCTCCATCCGGCGGCCAGCGAAGGGAATGTGCCGAATTTCCTGTCTTTGGGGAAACGGGAAGAGCCGTCAAAACGCACCGTCGTTTCAAACAAATATTTCTGGTTGAAGTTGTATTTGAACCGCCCGAAATAGGACTGAATCGCCCAGCCTGTCAAATAACCGCCGGCCTGCTGGTTTTCTTCGCTGCCCATATCCATCACCGTATAATCGTTGCTCGGGAATTGCTGGCGATAACCGCTGAAACTGTCGACATCTTCGGCTTCAAACGCATACGCCAGCAACAAATCGAAATCATGCCCGCCAAAGGCTTTGGCATATTCGGCGGAAGCTTGTGCCGTTTTGTAGATTCGCTTGTTACGCTGCTGATTCAAATTGGAAGAAGTCAGGTCGAGATTCTCGTTTAACTTCTGGGATGCACGGTAGGAAACGGACTCTTCGATGGCGTAGTTGTATCCGGCAATTCCCGAAAGGGTAAGCCCTTCAATGGCTTTCCAGTCCAGACGCACATTTGACTGAATGCGCGTAGTCGGACGGCGCAGGTATGAGGCGCTCGCCAGCCATGCGGTGGGCGTACCGCCGTTGGCCGGGCCGCCGCCGAAGTCGCCGTTTGAATAGCGCCCGGCATAAATGGCCGGGAAACGGACGGCCGAATTGACAATTCCTTCCACACTGGCAACATCAATTGCACCGATCGTCTGCGGTTCATTCCGTTCTTCCACCGAACCGGACAGATGCGTCGTGAGCGTCAGGTTACTGAAAAGCTCGCTGGTCAGATTCAACCGGCCGTTATAACGGCGGTAATCGTTTCGTTCCACAATTCCATCCTGCTCAAGATAACCGAAAGAAGCAAAATAGCGGTTGGCTTTCGTGCCGCCGGTCAGACTCAGGTCATGGCCTGTCTGGACGCCTTGCCGGCTAAATGTCTCTTTCAGGAAATTCGTATTGGGATAGTTGTCGGGATCCGCGCCGCTCCTGTATTTGGCAATATCTTCGGCGGAATAGGCTTCTCTGCCAATGGCTTCATTATACATGGCTGCATATTCCCATGAAGTGGCAAGATCCGGAAATTCCGTCGGACGCTGCCAGCCGGCATAACCGTTATAACTGATTTTGATACGGCCTTCTTCGCCTTTCCTGGTCGTCACCAGCACCACACCGTTGGCAGCCCTGGCACCGTAGATCGCTGCGCTGGAGGCGTCCTTAAGCACGGATACGGTCTCAACGTCTTCAGGATGAATATCGTTGAGTGTACCGGGGATTCCGTCAATCAGTACCAGAACATCCGGTGAGGCGCCAAAGGAACCAACACCGCGTACACGGATTTCTCCGCCACTGTCGCCGGGTTTGCCGGAACGCTGTATCACCGTGACACCGGTCAACTCTCCGGCCAGCGCATTGGACAAAAGTCCTACCGGCCTGTTCTCTAAACGTTCCGAAGATATTTGCGCTACCGAACCAATCAAATTCTGCTTCTTCTGCGTGCCGTATCCAACTACAACAACCTCATCCAGCGCATTAAACTCCTCCACCAGCGAGATATGGATGCGTTCGGAAGGCTCTTCGTAAACATCTATCTCCTGCGTTCTGTAACCGATGTAACTCACCACAATGGTAGCCGGCAGAGAAGGAACCCGTATCTCAAAATCTCCGTTGAAATCGGTCACAGCGCCGACATTCTTCACATTCCGCAGTAGAACATTTGCGCCAATAACGCTTTCTTTGCTGCGTTCATCAAATACTTTGCCCCGGATTGTCGCTTCCTGCGCGTGAACAATCAGCCCACTCATCCATGGAGCCAATAAAAAATAAAGAGCGAAACTTGAAAATCGCTTGCAATTTCCAATAAAACACGATACTTTTGTCATACTAAATTTTTTAGTGTATAGGCGCCCTTTCGTGAAACCATTTGCTTCCGGAATAACGAAAAGGGCGCTTTTCTTAATTTTAATTTAACGCCGCAAATGTAGGGAGGCTTCTTTTCCTGCGAAATACCATACGGGGGGTATTTTTACCTTACACGAACGGCTTCAGGACTTGAGAACTGAAATAGTTGTATCGTAAGTAGAAAAGTATAAAGAGTCGTCCCGCAGGGAGAAAGATGGGTAGTAAAAGGGCAATCCGGCAAAACAAGTCCCGTGAAGGACGACACTTCCTTTCTTTGCCAGCGGGAACATGTATTATCCCTTGATAATCCGTTTGATTTCGTTCAGTTTGTTCAATGCTTCGAGTGGGGTCAGGTTATTGATCTCCAGATTCATGATTTCATTGCGTACCTGATCGAGCACAGGGTCGTCCAGTTGGAAGAAATTCAACTGGTAACCTTCACCCCTGGAAGCAATGTGCTTCACCGGTTTGGTCGTGATGCCGGGCTGACTGTTCCCGTTCTCCAACTGCTTGAGGATTTCGCCGGCGCGCTTGACGATGCTTTTGGGCATTCCTGCTATTTTTGCTACATGGATGCCAAAACTGTGTTCACTGCCCCCCGGAATGAGTTTGCGCAGGAATATCACCTTGTTTCCGGTGTCTTTTACGGAGATGTTGAAGTTTTTGATTCGCTTGAACGAACGCGCCATTTCGTTCAGTTCATGGTAGTGAGTGGCAAAGAGCGTGCGGGCGCCGGCCGTCGGATATTCGTGAATGTGTTCCACAATCGCCCAGGCAATTGATATGCCGTCGTACGTACTGGTGCCGCGTCCCAGTTCATCGAAGATAATCAGGCTGTGCGGCGTGAGGTTGTTGAGTATTTCCGCGGCTTCGCTCATCTCCACCATGAAAGTTGATTCGCCCAGGGAAATATTGTCCGATGCTCCTACACGGGTGAAGATTTTGTCAACCACTCCGATACGGGCTTTTTTGGCCGGGACGAAGCTCCCGATTTGCGCCATCAGCGTGATGAGCGCCGTCTGTCGCAGCAAAGCCGATTTACCGGCCATGTTCGGCCCGGTGATAATCAATATTTGTTGTTTGTTCCGGTCCAGATGCACATCGTTGGCGACGTAAGGCTCCTCCGGTGGCAGTTGCCGTTCGATAACGGGATGGCGCCCTTCTTCGATGTCTATGACATCCGATTCATCTACAACCGGTTTGACGTACTGGTTGCGGATGGCAACATGGGCGAAGGATATCAGGCAGTCTAAGTGAGCGATGGCTTGTGCATCCTGCTGAATCGGATGCGTATATTCGGCCACGGCAAGCACCAGTTCATTGAAAAGCTGCATTTCCAGTTCAAGGATTTTCTCTTCCGCTCCCAGGATTTTTTCCTCATAGATCTTGAGTTCCTGCGTAATGTAACGCTCGGCATTGACTAACGTCTGCTTGCGTATCCAGTCTGGCGGCACCTTGTCTTTGTATGTGTTCCTGACTTCGATGTAATAGCCGAAAACGCTGTTGAAAGCCACTTTCAGGCTGGGGATGCCGGTCTGTTCGCTTTCACGCTGCTGGATTTGCATCAGGTAATCCTTTCCCGTGTACGCAATGTTGCGGAGTTCGTCCAGTTCGCGATGAACGCCTTTGGTTATCATGCCTCCCTTGCCGGCCAGCGTCGGCGGATCGCTGACAATCTCATTTTCAATCCGTGTGCGAATCGCTTCGCAGGAATTGAGCAGTTGGCCGAAGGTGTTCAATTCCGGATCGCTGCTTTCGACACAGAGGGATTTCACTTCCTCGATTGCCAGAAGCGCCACTTTCAACTGAACAATCTCGCGCGGCGAAACCTTTCCTGCGACAACTCGGGAGATGATCCGTTCGATATCGCCGATTTTACCGATCAGACTGCTTAATTTTTCCCGGAAGTTTTGATGACGGCAAAAATAGCTTGCTACTACCTGACGTTTGCGGATAGCCTGAATGTCTTTCAGCGGAAAGATCACCCACCGCCGCAACAGGCGTGCTCCCATAGGCGACGATGTCCTGTCGAGGACGTCCATCAGCGCACATCCGCCCTCATTCATCGTGCGGAGCAGTTCCAGGCTGCGGACGGTAAACTTGTCCAGCCGTACGAACTGATCTGCCTCAATGCGGGAAATCGATGTGATATGGGAGATTTGCTTGTGTTGCGTAAGATCCAGATAGGCCAGGATAGCGCCCGAAGCGACGATCCCGTGTTGGAGTTCCTGAATGCCGAATCCTTTCAGAGTGACCGTTTCAAACTGTTTTTGCAACCACAGCGAAGCCGTTTCCGGATGAAAAGCCCAGTCCTCCATCTCAAACAGCAGGAAACGGGAACCGAACGTTTCTTCAAACTGTTTCCGCAACGAACATTTGATTAATACCTCTTTGGGTGCAAAGTTATCCAGCAGTTTGTCAATGTAGTCAGCCGTCCCTTCGGCGGTCAGAAATTCGCCGGTGGAAATGTCGAGAAACGCAACGCCACAGAGGTCTTTCCCGAAATGAACGGCAGCAAGAAAATTGTTTTCCCGGTGATTGAGGATATGATCATTGATGGATACGCCCGGTGTAATCAGTTCGGTAATCCCCCGTTTCACCAGTTTGGTGGTTGTTTTAGGGTCTTCCAACTGGTCGCAGATGGCTACCCGTTTGCCGGCGCGAACCAGCTTGGGCAAGTATGAGTCAAGCGCGTGATGCGGAAAACCGGCCATCTCCACTTGCTGGACGCTGTTGTTGTTGCGTTTCGTCTGGATAATACCCAGAATGGCAGCGCCCACAACGGCATCCTCACCATACATTTCATAAAAATCTCCTACGCGAAACAATAAAATCGCGTCGGGATGCTTCGACTTGATGTCGAAGTAC
>JAITAY010000309.1 GCA_031283915.1 Tannerella sp. | reverse complement strand
TTTACCCTGACGGGCAATGCACAAAACTATACCGCGTGCAGTATAACCATTAACCATTAATCATTAACAACGCCTCTTTATGCATAGAATGATACCGCGTGCAGTATAATCTGAAAACGTGCTAAGGAGCTGTCTGAAAATAAACCACCCCTTTACGGGTCTGTTTTTCACCCTGCTTCCTCCTGAAAATGCTTACATACCCCCGGTCTGCGCGCATTTTCAGTCGTTGGATGGCAAAAAACAGCTCCCGTCAATGGGGATGGTTTCGTTCCAGACAGCTCCTATTCTTCCAGCAAGTTCACTTCCCTGATGGAGCCGGTATCCGTATTCAGTCGCAACGTCTTGATTTCACAGTTTCTCATTTTCCCCTGCCACCGGAAATTGTTCGACGGAAAACGTAACGTCACATCCGTGTCCTGCCCCGACGTTTCGACCAGACGGAGGATAAGATCGTCGCCATCTTCCGATTTCTTCAGGGCTGTCACGATCACGTTCGGTGCGTCTACTTCCAGAAAGGAAGCGGATTTGGGCATCGTGCCCGGATGAATGCCCTGATAGATGGAGACGGGCGGGGTCATAAATTCCCCGGCAATACGGGGAATACGAGCTTCCTGCCAACTGCCGCGGTGCGGCACAAGCGCCATGCGAAACACCTGAATGCCCTGATCCATCCATTCATATTCCGCTTCCTGCAACAGCGGTTTTGGCTCATGGTGGGCATATACCGGCGAACGGACAATCGACAGGCGCAAATCGTTTTCGGACACACTGTAGCCGTATTTGGCATCGTTGAGGACGGTCAGGCCGCACGTCACGCCGTCGCGCTGACCGGTGACGTCGATCCACCGGTGACCGGGGTCTTCGTCGCCATTCGGCTGGCGAACGATGAATCCGTATGGGCTTTCGTAAGTCGGTACCGGATCGGCCACCTCTACCGGGAAGGAGAACTTGAGCATTTTCAGGCGCTCGTGCCAGTCGAGTTTTACGTCGGCTTCAATACGCCTTGAGCCGGCAACCAGCGACCAGTCGACGGTCAGTGTTGAGTGTCCGTAAGTAGTGGTCACGCGGAGGGTAGCTTGCAGCTCCCCGTCGTATAGCGGTTTAATCTCTGCGTTGTCAAACGCACCGATTTCGTCGGCAAATGTCCGGATGCCATGACTCCAGGTGTCGCTCGGGTCGTCGATCACCACTGCCCGGCATCCCGTCTCGCCGCCTGCAAACACCTGCTTCCCGGCCTCCTTGTCGAACAGGCTGATTGTTCCACGATCGGAAACGGTCAGTATGTAATATTCATTCTCCAGCCGGCGTCCTTCCAGCCGTACGGCCGGACTGGCCACGTGGGGCGCTTCGCAACTGACGCCTTTGACCTGACAGTATCCCGTCGGGGGTACCGTCACCTGCAGCAAAAGCGTATGCCGGCCGTGCGTCTGCGCCTGTCCGAGTATCCATTGCGAAGGCAGTGCGCGGCCTTTGTCATCCGTAAAACAGGTGCTTCCGCGGTTGCCTTCACATCGGATCAGTCCCCGGTATTCCCAGGCATGAGGGTTGAACAGAAGTACGTACTGCGCGTCGGGGTCTTCGGCTGCCACCTGCCACTCCAGCTTCTGAACGGTCAGGTAGGTGATGTCTTCGGCAATGTCGAGGGCATGACCGTATCCGTGTTTTGCATACTGATAGTGCGAGACGAGCGACGTGCCGGCCATGCTGTCGTGGAATTGCAGGAAAAGCATCTTTTCCCATGCCTCGTCGAACTGCGCTTTGGGATAGCGTACCTTCCAGAACAGGGAGCCTACCGCCGCTATTTTTTCGGCTGTCACGACGGCTGCTTCCGCCAGGCGGTTGTTGCGTTTGATGGCGCTGTCGGCCGTATAGCATCCCGGCGCATGGTGCTGGAGGTCGTCTTTTACGACGGGAAGTTGCCGGAGGTCGTGTTGCTTCACGTCGTTGAAATAACGGTCTATGCTGCTGTAGAAAATCGCCGGAGCGTCTTTTTCTTCCCTCACGGCGTTGACGACGCGGATATGTGCCTTGGAGGGGCCGCCGCCGTGGTCGCCCACTCCGAAAAACTTCATAATCATCGGCACCGGATGATTCGGTATGTATTCGGCTGCTCCGCGGATGTCTTCGCGCGTGGTACGGGCTTCGCCCTGGTCCAGGCTGCCGTAGTGATGATGAATACGGTAGGCCAGGATGCGGCTGCCGTCCGGCCCTTCCCACCAGAAGAGATTGGCCGGCAGGTGTTTCTCGCCGTCGCCCGGGCGCATGAATACGTAACCTTCCATGCCCTGTAGCTTGAATATCTGGGGCAGGGTGCCGGCGTGACCGAACGAATCGGCCGTAAAGGCGATCGTGGCACGGCGTCCGAGCAGTTTCTCGAACGTGCGCTGTCCATACAGCCCCTGTCTTGCCATGGATTCGCCGGACGGGATGTTCGTATCCGGCTCGATCCACCAGCCGCCGACAATGTTCCAGCGTCCCTCGGCCACCCGTTGACGGATTTCCGTCAGCATTTCCGGGTCGTTTTCGGCCACCCACTTGTAGTAGAGCGCCGAACTGGAGGTGAACACCAGGTCGGGCGTTTCCTTCATCCGTTCGAGCGCCGAGCGGAACGTGCTGTGCGCCACGGCCAGTCCTTCATGCCACGGCCAGAGCCAGATCACGTCCAGATGTGCATGGCCTATCATGTAGATGCTGTATTTCTTTGCGTTCCTGGGCCAGCCGGACTTGGCCGGACGAGCCAGCAGGCTGTTTGCCGGCGTGATGGCCAGGGCGGCGGATCCCAGCGCTGCCCGGCGGATGAAATCTCTTCGGGTGAGGGCGCCGGATTTTGTAAAATGTTTTCTGTTCATCTGATTTTTATCTGAATTTAAAATACGAAAAACGTTATATAATGATGAATTGTAAATGACTGAATTATTGGGTGTGATTCCGGTTGATGACCGCCCGTACCCGGGGCTTTTAACGCGGATGGGGACTTGCCGGCAGGTTCGGCCGCATGAGATTCTTCTCCGGCAAAAGGGGCGGATGCACGCCATGGCTGTATCTTCCCCTTCTTTTTCCGGGCTTCATCCGCTAAGGTATGATGGCGCTTTCGATTTCGCTCCACGGTCCGCGTTCACCCTTTTGATTCTGCCAGCACAGGGCGACGTAAACCGTTTTGCCGCGTTCTTCCCCGGTAAATTCGAGGATGTACGGGGTACGGGTTGCCAGCGCACTGCGGTTGAGAGCGGAGGGGTCGACGGGCGGCGCGTCAAGTACGGCGTAGACGATCACTGCGCCGTTTACGCCGTAAGGTTTTGCCTTGCTGCTGCTGCCCATGTCGTGGAAAAGGACTTTGAGGCGGCCGAAGTCGAGCACGTCGATGTCCAATTCCGGACGCGACTTGGGCGCGGAAATGGTCGTCTGCTTGGTGTCGTGCACGGTAAGGCCGAGTGCGACACGCTGTGCGTCGGTGATGACGGGATTTTTCAGCCGGAAACCTGCCAGTTCGCGGATTTTAGCTGTCAGCGTTTTACGGGCAGCGTCCTTTTTGGCTACGATGATGCTGTTTTTGGCCGGACTGTCGGCTTGCGCGTGAAGCGCGGCAAAGGCAGTGTCGGCCGTTTGCAGGGCGGTCACTTCGCCGGCGGGAATCTCCCATGCCGTGGCGTTAGCGGCTACCTGCGCGGTGAAATTGGCGCTCCATGCTACCAGTTCCGACTCCTTACGTGGAATGTAATCTTTCATAATTCCTTTATTTTAAGAGTAAATACTGTATTTATTGGATGGATCTCCGGATGTTCCGTGGAGTTCCCCGGATGTTCCGTGGAGTTCCACGAGTGTTCCGTGGAGTTCCCCGGATGTTCCGTGGAGTTCCACGAGTGTTCCGTGGAGTTCCCCGGATGTTCCGTGGAGTTCCCCGGATGTTCCGTGGAGTTCCCCGAGTGTTCCGTGGAGTTCCCCGAGTGTTCCGTGGAGTTCCACGGATGTTCCGTGGAGTTCCCCGGATGCCCCGTGGAATTCCCCGGACGGTTCGTAGAGATCTCCCGATGGCCTGCCGGGGGGAATGAGCGATATGTTCCTGTTTTTATCATGACTGTTCACTTTCAAAAAGCGAGACAAAATTAAACGAATATTTCAGGATTTCCAAACGTGCGAGGCACAAAAAAAAATTCTCCGGTGAGAGAAACGGGATGTATCAAAAACTGCCTGGTAATACGGTTATGCGCTGTGTATGTTCCAGGCGGACAGATCCGGCCCTTTGGGCACAATACGGTTTTCGTTCCCGGGATCACAGCAGATATGATAGTGCTTCTTGATGGCATCAAAATCAGTTGTTCCGCCAAACTCCGGGAGTTGATACAGTCTGCGCGTATATGCCCACAGATTTGGAAAATCAGCAAGCCGTTGCCGGTTAAGGCGAAAGACGCTGTAATACGCAACGTCGAAACGTACCAGCGTCACATATAACCGCACATCCGAATCCGTGAGTATGTCGCCAAAAAGAAACCTGCCTTGAGACAGCCTTTGCTCGAATTCGTCCAGTCTCCTGAATACTAAATCGTAGGCTTTCTCATAGGCTTTTTGGGTTCGTGCGAATCCGGCCTTGTATACGCCATTGTTGATGTCATTAAAAATAAGATCGTTTAATTTGAAAATGTCGTTTCTCAGACGCTCCGGCAGTAAATCCGGAACATTCGGTTTATGATACGCCTTCCAGACCGTTTCCCAGTAATAGGT
>JAITAY010000290.1 GCA_031283915.1 Tannerella sp. | reverse complement strand
CCGCCCGTATCGCACATGAAAACATGTATGACCTGGCGCGGGGACGCAAAAAGCCGTATTTTTTTGAACTCACACCTACACCCACGATCAAGGCGCAGGAATAAAACCGGAAAAGAAATAAAACTTTTTCCCCATGGGGAGAAACTTTCTTCCCATTCCAAAAAACTTTTTCCCCATTCCGAAAAACTTTTTCCCCATGGGGAGAAACTTTCTTCCCATTCCAAAAAACTTTCTCCCTATTCCGAAAAACTTTTTCCCCATGGGGAGAAACTTTCTTCCCATTCCAAAAAAGTTTCTCCCCATTCCGAAAAACTTTCTTCCCATTCCAAAAAACTTTTTCCCCATGGGGAGAAACTTTCTTCCCATTCCAAAAAAGTTTCTCCCTATTCCGAAAAACTTTTTCCCCATGGGGAGAAACTTTCTTCCCATTCCGAAAAAGCTTCTCCCCATTCCGAAAAACTTTTTCCCCATGGGAAGAAACTTTCTTCCTCCTTCGCTTATTCCAGATATTTCAGCGCCTGTCCGCTGAGTTGCAGCAGGGAGATTTCGCAGAGTTTGATGTTGTATTCGGCGATGGAACGACGTTCTTCGGCTTCGAGCAGGCTGTTCTGCGCCTCCCGCAGTTCGATGCCCGCCAAATCGCCCAGGCGGTAGCGTTCGATGGCGATGGCGTAGTTTTCCTGTGCCACGACTAAGTTTTCCTTCTCCAGCTCCCACAGTTCCAGGTTGTTTTTGTAGGCCATCCACAGGTTGGAATAATTGGCTCTGAGCGAAAGTTCCAGTTGCTCCATGCGCAGTTCGCTGTTCTGTATCCGGATGCGTGCATTGCGTTGCTCGCGGCGGCGGTTCAGGCCGTCGAAGAGGTTGAAGCCGACGGTCAGACCGTAATTGAAACCCAGTCGCTGCTGCAAATCCGTCGTGCCCGTCCCCATCCAGTTGCCGGTATAGCCGTAGCCGGCATTGAGCCGGAGGTAAGGATAGTTCCGGCTCAATGCTTTCCGGTAGTCCAGTTCCGAGAGGGTTTTATTTTTGGCCGAGGTCAGGAGTGCGGCGTTGTTGCGCAGCATGTTGTCGCGCAACGACTGTTCATCGAGCAGCGTGTTGACGTCGATGAGCGAATCGCGGATGCGGATGCGCCGATCGACGTTGTCCAGCGCCATCAGTTCGTTGAGCCGGACGCGGGAGGAATGAAGCGTCTCGAACTGGGTAAAGAGCATGGAGCTGTCGGCGTTGAAGTCCACCTGCGCCTGTTGCAGGTCCATGCGCGAGACGGAGCCGATCGAATAGCGTTCTTCCACAATTCGCAGCCGCTCCCGGGACAGGCTGACGGCGTAGCGCAGGTTCTTGAGCCGGATCATCTGGCGCACCAGGTTGTAATATTCGCCGGCGATGCTGGCAATAAAGTCTTCGATGGTCATGCGCGTATTCAGTTCGCCCATCCGCTGCAATTCCTTCAACCGGGCATACTCTGCCCGGATGCCGAAGCCGTCGAATGCCGTCCAGTTGAGGTTCAGTCCCGCTTCGGCCGTTTCCGTGTGGACGCCCGTCAGCCGTTCCGTTTCACCGCCCGTCAGGCGGTTGTCATAGTTATGAGTTGTGCCGCTGAAGCCCGCGTTCAGATCTGCCGTCGGCAGATAGCCGGCGTTTCCCCGCGTTGCGTTATTGGCCGCTATCTGTTCTTCGTTGCGGACGATCCGGATGGAATAGTTGCGCTCCAGACCTGTCTCGATGCACTGCTTGAGACTGTATACCTCCTGCGCGTAAATCCCCGCGCCACATGCGGTCAAAACAACGGTCAAAACAATTCGTTTCATTTGCTTTCCTTTCTGGTTTTCAAGTTGGTTGAGATATAACTGTACATGGCCGGGACGACGTAGAGCGTCATAAAGGTGGACAGCAACATGCCGCCGACCACGGCCACTCCCATGGCAATCCGTCCGTTGGCGCCCTCGCCGCCGGCAAACATCAGCGGCAGCGAACCCAGCATGGTCGAGATGCTGGTCATCAGGATAGGACGCAACCGCTGTACGGAGGCCGAATGGATGGCTTCCAGCTTGTCCAGCCCGGCGTGTTGGCGCTGGTTGGCAAATTCCACAATCAGGATACCGTTCTTCGCCACCAGCCCAATCAGCATGATGATGCCAATCTGGCTGAATATATTCATCGTAATGCCTTCCGCCACCATGAAAATCAGGGCGCCGGAGATGGCCAGCGGCACAGTGAACATGATGACCAGCGGGTCTTTGAAGCTCTCGAACTGGGCGGCCAGCACGAGGTAAATCAGCAGCAGCGCCAGTATCAGGGCAAACATCAGGCTGGAGGAGCTTTCACGAAATTCGCGCGACTCGCCGGTCAGCGCCGTGCGGAAGGTCTCGTCCAGCGTTTCCCGGGCAATCCGGTCCATCTCGTCCAGCCCGTCGCCCACGGTGTATCCCTTGTTCAGTCCGGAGCTTATCGTCGTCGAAACGAAGCGGTTGTAGCGGTATAGTTGCGGCGGGGCGACGGTCTCGGTCAGGGTGACCAGATTGTCCAGCTGAATCATGTTGCCGCTGCTGCTGCGCACGTAGATGGACTTCAGATCCAGCGGCGTATTGCGTTGCTGGCGGTTGATTTCGCCCAGGATCTGGTATTGCTTGCCGTTCATGTAGAAATACCCCATTCGCTGTCCGCTCAGGGCGTATTGCAGGGTTTGGGCGATGTTCTGCGTGCTGACGCTCAGCAGCGTCGCCTTGTCGCGGTCGATTTCGATATGGGTTTCCGGTTTGGTGAATTTCAGGTTAGCGTCGGCCATCTGGAGCACCGGGCTTTCGCTCACCTTCTGCATGAAGGCCGGCAGAAATTCCTGCAGTTTTTCGATGTTCGTCGCCTGCAGGACATACTGTACCGGCATACCTCCCCGCCGGCCGCCGAAGGTGGATTGCTGCCGCACGAAAGCACGCGCGTCGTTTTTTCGCTGTACCAGCGCCGAAAGCTGATCGGCTATTTCCATCTGGCTGCGTTCGCGTTCCCGGATGTCCGACAGGGTAATACTGACAAAGGCATTGCCCGTCATCGAACGGTTTACGGTGGCTTCGGCTTCGGGCACCACGGAATCAATCACCTCTTCGATTTGCTGTGCATAGTCGCGGTAGAACTCGAAAGTAGAGCCTTCCGGCGCCCGGGCGCTGATGGAGATCATCGAACGGTCTTCCAGCGGAGACAGTTCCGCGCGAATTTGCCTCCACAGGTAGAAGATCGTGACCAGCAGGACGGCCACTATTGGAAACACCCAGACCTTGTGTCTCAGAAAAGCGGCCAGCGAGGTGGAATAGATCCGGTTCAAAGCTTCGAAAAACGGCTCGGTCTTTGCCACCAGCCTGTTTTTCTTTTTTCTCTGCTTAAGCAGTTTCGTGGCGCACATGGGCGTGAAGGTCAGCGCCACAATCGCCGAAATAAATACGGCGCCCGCAATGACAATGCCAAATTCCTTGAACAGCCGGCCGGTCATTCCCTCCATGAAGACGATGGGCATGAAGACGGCAATCAGCGTAATGGTGGTGGAGATGACGGCAAAGAAAATTTCCCTGGAACCTTCGATGCCGGCCTGTTTCGGCGGCATCCCGCGCTCGATGCGGATGTAAATGTTTTCCGCCACCACGATGGCGTCGTCCACCACCAGACCCACCGACAGTACTACCGCCAGCATCGTCAGCACGTTCACCGAAAAGCCCGCAACGTACATGATGAAGAAGGCGCCGATCAGGGAAACGGGGATGACAATCACCGGCACCAGCGTCACGCGCCAGTCGCGCAGGAAAAGAAAGATAATCAGCACCACGAGCAGGAAGGCCACGTATATCGTTTCCTGCACTTCGGCGATGGAAGCGCGGATGAAGCGCGTGTTGTCGTACACCATCCCGATTTCCACGTCTTCGGGCAAGTCCTTGTTGATTTGTTCGATGCGCTTGTAGGCTTCGTCGGCTATTTCGATGTGGTTGGCGCCGGGCTGCGGAATGATGACTACCATCACGGCCGGCTCGCCATTCTTGGTCATGCGGCTGCGAATGTCTTCCGGAGCTACTTCGGCCTGGCCGATGTCGCTGAAGCGAACAATATTGATGCCATCGTTTTTTATAATCAGGTCATTGAACTCCTGCGAGGTATGCATCAGCCCCATCGTTCGGATAGACAGTTCGATTTTGTCGCCTTCGACGCTGCCCGACGGCAGTTCGATGTTTTCCCGGTCGACGGCGTTTTTCACGTCCAGGGGCGTCACGCCGTAGCCCGCCATTTTAATCGGATCCAGCCACAGGCGCATCGCGTAGCGTTTTTCACCCCAGATACTCACCGCGCTTACGTTCGAAATCGTCTGCAGGCGTTCCCTGACCGTCAAGTCGGCAATCTCGCTCAGTTCGAGCAGCGAACGCTTTTCGCTCTGGATGGCGATTTGCAGGATGGGGTCGGAGTCGGCATCGGCCTTGGAGACGGTCGGCGGGTCGCAGTCGCGAGGCAGGTAACGCTGTGCGCGTGAAACCTTGTCGCGCACGTCATTGGCTGCTGTTTCCATGTCGACCGATAGCTCAAACTCTACCGTAATGCGACAATTACCCTGGCTGCTGACACTCGACAGGGAACGGATGCCGGGAATGCCGTTGATATTCTGTTCCAGCGGCTCGGTGATTTGGTTCATGATCACGTCTGCATTGGCGCCCGGGTAGGAGACGTTGACGGAAATAACGGGCTGGTCGACGCTCGGGAACTCGCGCACGCCCAGAAACGTGTAGCCAATGACTCCGAACAGGAGGATAACCAGCGTGATGACGGTTGCCAGTACGGGGCGGTGAATGCTTAATTCGGAGATATTCATGTGCAGCCGGTTTTTTACTGGATGTTGTCAAGCGTCACCGGCAGGCCGGAGCGCAACTGCATGATACCCGACACAATCACCGTGTCGCCCGCGTTGAGGCCGCTAATGACCTGGAGTTGCGATTCGGTGCGGATGCCGGGGATGATTTCCACTTGATCGGCACGTCCCGAGCGGTAGCGATACACTAAGCTTTTTCCCATTTCCTGCGTCATGGCTTCGCTGGGGATGGCCAGCGCGTCGCGGATTTCCTTTTTCGTAAGCTGCACTTCGGCGTAACGCCCCGGCCGGATGTTTTCATCCTGATTCGGATAGATGGCGCGTGCCACTAACGTTCGCGTAGCCATGTCCACCTTGGATTCGATGGCGTAAACCTTGGAGTGATATTCCTTCTGCGAGCCGGAGAGGCGAAACGTCACGTCTGTTCCCGACACTATATCTTCGGCATATTTTTCCGGTACGGAGAAATCTATCTTCACCGGCGAGATTTTTGTCAGTTTGGCAATCCGGGTCGAGGCCGACACATAGGCGCCCTCGCTCACGTAACGCAGACCGATGATGCCCTCGAAGGGTGCACGGAGTTCCGTCTGTGCGATGTGCGCCTTGACCAGTTCGATGTCGGCCATCAGCTTTTCGTACTCGGTTTTTACCTGCTCATAAGCCTCCTGGCTGACCGCATCCTTGTCCAGCAGCGTACGCTGACGGAAGACCCGCGCATTGGCCAACTGGATTTGCGCCTCCAGCTTGTGTAGTTCGGCCTGTAACGGTTCGTCGTTGATTTTGGCCAGCAAATCGCCCTTGCGCACCCGTGAGCCTTCCTGAAAAAAGATTCCCACAATCTTGCCCGACGCTTCAAACGCCAGGTCAACCTCCTCGTCCGGAAGGATGTCCGCCGTCGTATGCGTCCGGTCAGACAAGATCTGAGGTATCAGTACGATGGCGTTCACGTTCAACATTCTTCGCTGCTGGGGGGCCGGGGCTACCGGGCCGGGGTCGTCCTTTGCAACCCACTCTCTTTTGATACGTGGATAGACAATCATCCCAATGATAAACAAAACGATAATCCCTGTCACAATCCACTTCACCATTTTTGTCATAAATACTTTCCTTTGAGTGTTATATCCAAAAACAACAGTTGTCATTGGCCGTAAAGATATGATATCTCAACGGGACATAGGACTGTGAACGGAAGCAAAAGTTTAATCGCACGCCGGAAAAAAGTCTTTAAACGTCTACTGATGATGAAATATTTTCCATACGCATGCTTTGCGTATGAAGAGGAAATGAGGCTGCCCGTTTACAAAAAATCTGTTCATTCCAAGTCCCTTGTATCTTTCGTTGTTGTCGGCGTCTCCTTCGTAGCGCAGAGAAAAAAGGAGCCGATGATTAACAAATGTTGCAAATTTGCTGAATTATCGGGAAAAGGCAGTAAGCAGAAATTGTCTCGGATACGTTATGGACGATTATCATCCACCATAATCATCCCAATAAGCTTTTATTGGGGGACTACTAACTACCTCTTTTTCCATAAAGTAATATCGTGCACAGTATAATTGTTTGCGAACGATACAGCCATACGGAGTTGCCTGCGGGCTGTATCCTTTCTTGTGAGAAACGAACG
>JAITAY010000284.1 GCA_031283915.1 Tannerella sp. | reverse complement strand
GGCAACGTAAGTTCAGCAAAGTCAATTCATTTCTTGGTAGAACAGCCAACGGTAGTGTATTGCATTCCGTTAGGAATGCATCGCTTGGTAGAAGAACATACAACGATAGCATATTGCATTCCGTCAGGAATGCATCCAAAGATTAAACAAATACATAAATATGGCAAATACATATACCCAAATCCACATTCATGCCGTTTTTGCGGTTCAAAATCGGATGTCGCTGATTTCTACCAAGCGATATTCCCTACGGGAATCATTCTGCGAGAACAATCTCTCATCCCTTACAAAGCGCCGGTATCGTGGTGGCTGTTTGCGGTGGCGCTGGGCATGACCGTCGCCATCTCGCTGTGTACGCTGCTGCATCAGACGTACAGAGCCGGCAGCGAAAATCCGGCTGACGTAATTAGTAATTAAAAACGAAAAATGAATCCTATGGTGAAAACAGGAGATAAGGTACGCTTTCTGAACAGTGTCGGCGGCGGCGTGGTCAAGGCGTTTAAAAACAGGCAAATGGTTTTGGTGGAAGACGAGAGCGGATTTGATTTCCCGGTGCTCATCTCCGAATGTGTCGTGGTGAATGAAGGCACGCCTTTTTCGCGCAGCAGCCAGCCGCCGAAAGAACAGCCGCCGGTCGTGAAACAGCCGCCTGAGCCGGCGCCACTCAAGAAAATCGTCAGGGAGACGCCCGAAGGTGAACGGTTGAGTATCTATCTCGCATACCTGCCGGTCGACCCGAAAGCGATGACGCAAAGCGGCTACGAGGCGTATTTCATCAATGAAAGCAATTACAGTCTCTATTTCAATTATATGAAACGCAACAACAACAGTTGGAGCAGTTGCTGTCAGGGAGAAATCGAACCGAACACGAAAATCTTCATGGAGGAGTTTCAGAAAGAAAACCTGAACGAACTGGAACGGATTTGCGTGCAGTTGATGGCCTTCAAGAAGGAGAAGCCGTTTGCGCTGAAGAATGTGTATTCGGTGGAACTCCGCCTGGACACGGTGAAGTTCTACAAAACACACTGTTTCATGGAAAACGATTTCTTCGACGAAGCCGCCCTGATAGTTCCCGTTGTACGCGCCGACGTGCCCGAAAGGCAGTTACTCGTTTCGGCGACCGAATTGCAGGAAGCCATGCAGCCGAAACGTAAAGACCCGCCGGCTTCCGGACGGGCAGCCTCCAAGCCCCGGCAAACGCCGCCGCCCGCCGTCGAGATAGACCTGCACATCCGGCAACTGCTGGATTCGACCGAGGGCATGAGCGCGGGGGATATTTTGAATTACCAGTTGGACAAGTTCCACGAAACGATGCACCGCTATGCCGGCCGGAAGGGACAGAAAATCATTTTCATCCACGGGAAAGGCGAAGGCGTCTTGCGGGCGGCCATCGAAAAGGAGTTGAAAACGCGCTACAAATCCTGCGAATACCAGGACGCTTCTTTCCGCGAATACGGCTTCGGCGCGACATCGGTCAAAATCAGATAGTCATGGCACAGGAAATCGAACGCAAGTTCCTGGTCGCGGGCGACTTCATGCCCTTCGCCGTCCGTCGCGCACGGATGGTGCAGGGCTACCTCTGTTCGGATGTCGAACGCACGGTACGGGTACGAATCTGTGGCGACAGGGGCTTCCTGACCGTCAAAAGCGCCGCCAACGAACGCGGATGGAGCCGCTACGAATTTGAACAGGCCATCCCGCCGGCCGATGCCGAAGAACTGCTGGCCTTGTGTCTGCCCGGCACGATCGACAAGGTCAGGCACTGGGTGCCGGTCGGCCGGCACACGTGGGAAGTGGACGTCTTTCACGGCGATAACGAAGGACTCGTCGTAGCGGAAATCGAACTGCCCTCCGAAGAAGATACGTTCACGTGGCCGGACTGGCTGGGCGAGGAAGTCACCGGCGACCCGAAATACTACAACGCCATGCTCGCCAAACACCCCTTTAACCGCTGGCCGCAGGAATAAGACAACAGCAGCAATATTAATGGTTAATGATTAGGAGAGGGCAAATAGCAGGAAAGCGGCGTTATACTGCACGCGGTATAGTTTTGTGCATTGCCCGTTAGCATAGAAAAGGGTATCCGCCCACCCGCCTTTTTATCCGTCAGTTAAAACTCAATGTCATCAAGTGAAGATTTTGTTTCCGGCATCCCGTCAGGGATGCATCGCCCGGTAGATAAACCGGTATAACCCTATATTGCATCCTGTTAAGGATGCATCCCTAACGGGATGCCGATAGAGACGTCGCAAAAATGCTACCGGGCGATGCATCCCTGGCGGGATGCTTTACTACAGCCTTTTAGCGCTCAACTTGATGACATTGAGTTAAAACTGACGGATAAAAAGGCGGGTGGGCGGATACCTTTTTCTATGCTAACGGGCAATGCACAAAACTGTACCGCGTGCAGTATAACGATTGGGGGGACTTTTTGTTCAGCCTCAGAGAGGGAAAGAGAGAGGAAAGAAGAAAAAAGAAGGGAAGGAAGCTTGAAATAAGCCTGAGTACCTTAAAAACAGGAGTTAATTTCTTATACAGGTTCTTTATTTCAAGAAAAAACCGACCGGACCTAAACAGGGATACAAGTCTTCCTTTTACGGGATTACAGGTTGCCGGTCGGGTTCCTTTCCTTTTGAAT
>JAITAY010000237.1 GCA_031283915.1 Tannerella sp. | reverse complement strand
TTTGCAGAAAATCAAAACCGTAACAATGGATATGAGTCTGACATATGCACTTGTTTTCAATGATTTAGTGCCGCAAGCGATACAGGTAGCCGACAAGTTCCATGTGATGAAATACGTTTATGATGCCCTGGGCGAGGTACGCAAACGGATCGTGGGAGAATTGCAAAGTGGCCTGTCTAAAGGCAAACACCGGAGTGAAGAAGACCGGAACTGCTTATCCGAATCGAAGAGTTACGTGGTGTATCGCACGCCATAACACAGTCTCCGGGAAAATGGAACAGCGAAATGGAAGAAACAATTGCTCCCGAATTTTTCAAACCGCAAAATGTTCCACCCAAATCCCCCCTATCTCGTGGAACACACTGCCTCACCAACCAGCAACCCATACTGCAAAACCGGCCCATAATGAAACAACGGGCTTTTTGTTCAGCCCCTACGCTATCATTCCCTCTGTCCCGTAAAAATCGTTGATAATCCATTGTTGAGGCGTTGCGTGCGAGATGTACAAAGACAGAAAATTTGCACATATTGGAGCATGTAAGTATCTCATGTTACGCAGATTTACAATTTTTGACAGCTTCTTATTTTCATAGCGCCTCCAAAAAAAGATTTAACCGTATCGGGAAAGATTTGCAGAACAGGGATAAAATGCAGACCTTTGCGACATGAAAATACGGTCAGCAGGGAACGTTCTGTTTCCTTTTGAGTATAAAAGAAGAAAGAACGAATATAAATCAAATAAAAAAACGACAATATGAAAACAATAACCGGAAACCTGATTTTGTGCAGTTTGCTGTGCCTGATGCCGGCAGCCTGCACGCAAAGAGAAAAAGTGAGCTATGCCGACATGTATGATGCCATCGCCGACGTGGGACAGTATAAACTGCCGGCGCTAAGCCGTACACCCGGGATTTGCCGGGTAGTGGCGGTCGAAGGAAACAGCCTCAAGGATTATTTGCTGGCGGCGTCGATTACCGGCCTGACGGCGCGGGCGCTGGAACAGGGACGAACGGAAGCCGGCGTATGGATAGCCTGCAATGCCGACCATGCGGTTGCATACCGGAAAGAACGTGCCTGGCTGGAAGCGCGTGGATGCCGTTTCCTGGACAAAGTCAGTCCGCTGCAACTGGCCACGGAAACGTTTGAGCCGGTCGACGGCATGATTGTGACGCTGAAACACCTGTTCGACGGCTACATCCTGACCGATCTCGAACGGAATCCCGAAAGCGGCTCGGTGGCCGTCACGGCGTCGCACGTCTACAACGGTTTGATTGTAGACAGACCGGATCGCGCGCTGTTTGAAAAAGCCGGATACAAACTGCTTTACGATGCCTCGGAAAAGAACGTGCGCGACGCCTGGAACGAGTTTGGCAGCCGGTGTGAAAAAACGGGGCTGGTGATTATGCCCAACAACACGTGGGAACTACGCGATGTGGCCATTCAAAACGGCTGGTTTTTCATGAACCTCTATCCCCTGCCGCACGACGCGACAAACGGCGAATACTGGGATCTGTACGAGACCGTCTGCCGCACGCTCGATTCGCATCATCTGATCTACGGCTGGGAAGCAGGCAGGCACAATGAACGGGAGATAAACGAAATGGCCTCGCGCAATGCACAAGCATCGGCCGTCAACGACTGGTTCTACAATGCCTGTCTGACGGGCGCGGACTACAGGAAGCGGCAGGAGCCTGTCCTTGCACATGTGCTCGACCCGAAAACCATTGATTACAACAAAAACAAACGGCTGGTATCCTTTTTCATGACCGATGGCGACAACAACCAGTGGATGATGGGCGGATTCATCGAGCACTGGTACGACGTGCCCGAAAGCGCTGCCTCGAAAGTGGCTTTCGGCATTGCCGCAACCACTTTGCCCCAGATGGCGCCGGCAGCCTTCAAATACCTCATCGAGCGTCAGCCGGAAAACAGCACGCTGCTTGAAGTGCAGGGCGGAGGAGTCTATTACAGCGACACGTATGCCAGTGAGCGCAACCGCCCGGAAGACCTGCGGGAGAAGGCGCGCCTCACTTCGGCCTACATGCGTCAACACCGTATCCGGATGGTCGGGCTGATGGCCAACCGCGAAGCCGGTTCGCCCGAAGCCATGGAAGCCTACCGGATCTTTGCCGAAGAAAACGACCAGCTTGCGGGTATCCTCGCCTACCAATATACGCCGTATGCCGCCGGTGCGGGCGATATTTACTGGGTCACCAATAAACAAGGCTATGACATTCCGGTGGTGACGATTAAATATTCCCTCTGGAACGAACCTTACCTCCGTGAACGAGAGGGTACGCCCCGATACGTTGCGCGTTGCCTGGACAAAGACCGGAACAATCCCGAGTTTAACCTGATTTGTATCCACGCCTGGAGCCAATTCTCCGATCAGGGCAGGGACTGCGACGACCTGGCGGAAACCCAAAACGGTACTGTCCGAGGTCCCGGCATAGCGCGGCTGCTCGAGAAGCATCTCGGCGATTCCTATGAAACGGTCAGCCTCGAAGAGCTGGTCTGGCAAATCAGGATGAAGCACCGCCCGGAACAGACGAAAAAATTCCTGGACAGCCTGCGGTAGAAAAAAGAAGCTCTTACCCGGTCTGTCTTTCTATTTTACAATATTTCAAAGGGAAGGAATCATTAAAACGCGGAGACACAGAGATCACGAGGAAAAAATCTCCGTGTACGCCGTGTCTTCGTGTTTTTTTTGTTTTTGTGTAATTTTCCGGACAGCTCCTAAAGGAGCCGTCGTTATAAAGGGAGCTAATTTTAATGCTAATGATTTATTATTCATGATATAGCATTTGATTTTTAACACACTTATTTATTGATCGTGCCAAAGCGAATAGCGCAGCAGATCCAGCAGGATGGGGATTTCTGTGGGTTCGATGCCGGCCTGGACAAGATCGGGAATGTCCTGCCTGAAAAGTGCATGAAATTGGTCGAATCCCCCGTCTTCGGCCTGCACGGCAGACCGGTAGAACGTCAGCGCCTTTTGAATGTGCTGCAATATCCATTCCGTATGTCCGGCGTTGAGGAAATCCTGCATTTGAGGCTGACGCGCCAGAATCTTTCTGTAATAGTGACGCGCCTGGTCGTATTTCCCGCTCAGAAACGAACTCCAGGCAATGGCACGCCAGATCTTCGGAGTTTCCGGTTCCAGGTAATCGGCCTTGAAATAATATTTCAGCGCATCCGCATAATTTTTCATTTCCAGACAGCAATGTCCCATGTAGATCAGCACCGGAACCGTATCCGGACTTAGCTGTTCGTAACGGCGATAAAAAACAAGCGCCTCCTCCGGTTGTTTGAGCAGGCGGTAACAATCAGCCAGCCGGCGAAGCAGCCACCGGCTGTCGGGATTGAGCAGCTCGGCACGCAGGTAAGCCGCCAGGGCGCCCTGCCAGTCGCCGGTCATCTGCCTGCAATAGCCTGCCTTCTGATAAAGTATCTCATCCTGTGCATCATGCTCAATCAGCCGGTCATACAGGGTCTGCGCATCTTCATAGTATCCTTTCCGGAGGTAAAATTCGGCAATGTGCAGCAGCGTCTCGGTGTCGGACGAATATGGTTCCAGCACCGGAAGAATATGGAAATCAAGCGCCCAGTTAAAGATATCCTCAAATTCCGCATGACGCGGAAAGAGTTTGTAAAAGCGGTACAGATCTTGGATATACTGGGAAGTAATGCATTCTACCCTGTTTTGTCTACTTTTTAATTCCTGCAACTGCTGTTCATTCATGGCTTTGAGTTGGCTGTCCATTTGCTGCATCATCCGTTTCCGGTGAGTTGCGGGAATCCCCTGCAGGCTGAGAAACAGTGAATATTTGTCCGAGTTACATACAAAGGAAGCCTGCATCAGGGTTTCCATCCCGATACTGCGGATGTTTTCCCGGATTCTGAAGCAGGAATGGCGGAGGGTAAAGGGCAGGAACCAGTTGCTTATCTCGCTGAAAAACCCGAAATTCTTCAAATGAATAAACGTGGAATGCAATACGTCGAACCCCTCTTCCTGCAGGTTGGCATATTCTTCGAGTTTTTTCGTCATGCTGTCGTCGCCCGCGAAGTCATTCCATTCCGGATTCATCTCGTCGCCCGGAGAGTCGGACAGTATCCCGAAACGCTCGCCCTGCGAAGTGAATTTCAGCTTCATCATTTCCGGAAGTATTTCCTCCTGTATCTTGTGCGTCACTTTTTCCGTCTCACGCGAGAGGATAAAGCGCAGAATGATGGTTTGCATGATTCGTTTGAAATCGGGTGCTTCGGCCAGGGTGTCCAGACGATGGCGGATACCGGGATAATACATCGTCCGTTGCCGGTACCTGTAAAGCGTCAGGCAAACGGCTATCAGGGCGCGGATGCGAACTTCCAAGTCTTCCGCGGCAGCCGCGTCGAACAGGAGGTACAGTTTTTCCCTGTCGAACGACATTTGCAGCCCCAACAGCAAAGCCGACACCATCTGACATTTTGCCGGCGCCGGAAAAAGCTCGTTTACCAGCGCTTTGCGGAGGGGCGTCGTCTCGTCGCCGGACAGGAAAACCGTTTTCCATACGTTTTCGAACAACTGCTCGACCGAGGTCTCGAAAGGCGTCGGGTCTTCCTTTTCATACAGCCCCGGCAATCGCCTGACCAGGTCGGCCATATCAATCGGATGAAGGATGGAGAACCTCCATGAACGGGCATCCGAGCGGGTATTGGACGACAGCGCCTGATGCCGTACCAGGTCGGCCAGTTCATAGGCGCCCGTCCGGATGCTTGCATAGATTTGTTCCCGCGCCGGGTCACGAGTACCTTCCGCGTAGTAGTGCAGGAGGTATCGGTACGTGTCCTGCAGCTCGTTCAACCTGTTCTGGCAGGAAAGATCCTGTACGCCGGAAATCAAGCTTTGAATCAAGTCAAAGGCCGTTTTCAATTCGCCGCAGTCCAGGGCATCCGTGATGCCGGAATAAACCGTATGTATTTCTTTTATTCTCATTTCTCCGATTTTATATTAAAAGCCATGCCAAAAGTAAAACTATTTATGCGATATTCGCTATCTTTGCCCTCCAAAAAAATAAAATTTCGCAGATGGATCATATTCGCAATTTCTGTATTATTGCTCACATTGACCACGGAAAAAGTACGCTGGCCGACCGGTTGCTCGAATATACGAAAACGGTAGAAGGGAAAGACCTGCAGGCGCAGGTACTGGACGACATGGAGCTGGAGCGTGAACGCGGTATTACGATCAAGAGTCATGCCATCCAGATGAACTACACCTGTCGGGAAGAAGACTATACCCTGAACCTGATTGATACGCCGGGGCATGTTGACTTTTCGTATGAGGTGTCGCGTTCGATTGCGGCCTGCGAAGGTGCACTGCTGATTGTCGATGCAGCGCAGGGCATTCAGGCGCAAACGATTTCCAACCTCTATATGGCTATCGAACACAATTTGGAAATTATTCCGGTGATCAACAAGATTGACCTGCCCAGCGCCATGCCCGACGAAGTGGAAGATCAGGTCATCGAGTTGCTGGGATGCAGACGGGAAACGGTTCTCCGCGCCAGCGGCAAGACGGGCGAGGGCGTATACGACATACTGGATGCGATTGTGGAACGGGTGCCGCCACCCAAGGGAGACCCCGACGCGCCGCTGCAATGCCTGATCTTCGATTCGGTATTCAACTCCTTCCGCGGCATCATCGCCTATTTCAAGGTGGTCAACGGCGTTATCAGCAAAAACGACCGGGTGAAATTCATTGCCACGGAAAAAGAATATGATGCGGACGAGGTGGGCATCCTGAAGCTGACCATGAGTCCGCGCCACGAAGTACGGACGGGCGACGTGGGATACATCATTTCGGGTATCAAAACATCCCGTGAAGTGCGCGTAGGCGATACCATTACACACGTTGCACAGCCGGCGCGCGAAGGGATTGCCGGTTTCGAAGAAGTGAAACCGATGGTCTTTGCCGGCGTCTATCCCATTGAGACGGAAGATTTCGAGAACCTGCGGGCATCGCTTGAAAAGTTGCAGTTGAACGACGCCTCGCTCACCTTCCAGCCGGAGAGTTCGGTCGCTCTGGGTTTCGGTTTCCGGTGCGGCTTCCTGGGGCTGCTGCACATGGAGATTGTCCAGGAACGCCTCGACCGCGAATTCAACATGGACGTGATCACCACCGTGCCCAACGTCTCCTACCGGGTACACGACCGGAAGGGGAACTGCACGGAGGTACACAATCCGGGCGGCCTGCCCGACCCGACGCTGATCGACCGCATCGAAGAACCTTACATCCGTGCCTCCGTCATCACCCGGACGGCCTATATCGGGCCGGTCATGACACTCTGTCTGGGCAAGCGGGGCATTCTGGTAAAACAGGAATACATCTCCGGCGACCGCATCGAAGTCTTCTTCGACATGCCGCTGGGCGAGATCGTGATCGACTTTTACGACAGGCTGAAGAGCATTTCGAAAGGCTATGCGTCGTTTGACTATCACTTGCACGACTTTCGCGAGTCGCGTCTGGTGAAGCTGGACATCCTGCTGAACGGCGAGCCGGTGGACGCGCTTTCGACCCTGACGCACATCGACAATAGCATGGCTTTCGGACGCCGGATGTGCGAGAAACTGAAGGAACTCATTCCCCGTCAGCAGTTCGACATTGCGATTCAGGCAGCCATCGGATCCAAAATCATTGCCCGCGAAACGGTGAAAGCCGTCCGTAAGGACGTAACGGCCAAATGCTACGGCGGCGACGTCTCGCGCAAGCGCAAACTACTCGAAAAACAGAAGGAAGGCAAAAAGCGAATGAAGCAGATCGGCACGGTCGAAGTCCCCCAGAAAGCTTTCCTGGCCGTACTGAAACTCGACTGACACCGGATACAATTCAAATTGTCGCAAAGCTGAGCGCAGGTGCAAAGTCCCGCGAGAGGTGTCTAATAAGACTTATAGGTCCAAAATCAGGCTGACAGTGAATATATACTGCGCACGGGAAGATTTTGTGCAGAAACAGGTAGTTAGTCAATCCTTATAAATAGACTTTTTGCGAAACTATGTAGTCAATTCGAGATTACAAATTGCGGCAATAAGGTTGAAACGCAAACCAAAGCGTTTACGTCGGTTCCGGTAATGTTCGGAGAGGATGCGGAAGCGTTTGACAAAGCCAATAGCATGTTCATTGAAATGTAA
>JAITAY010000211.1 GCA_031283915.1 Tannerella sp. | reverse complement strand
CGCGTGCAGTATAACTACCTGTTTTTGCACAAAACTATACCGCGTGCAGTATAACTGGTTCGTGGTATTGCTGCCCAAGCCGGAAAAAGCATTACCTTTGTTGCATCAAATCAGAATATTATCAGTAGAAAAAGATCTCCACGGCCTTGGAGGCTGCGTGCTAAAAGACTTATCACGCAGCCTCTTTTGTAGAGAGGGGCGGGGAGAAGTAAACACAGGAACGATGGATAAAAAAACAGTACGAATTGTATACATGGGCACGCCGGAGTTTGCGGTCGAGAGTTTGCGTGCACTGGTGGAGGGCGGCTACCATGTAGTTGGCGTCGTTACGATGCCCGACAAACCGATGGGACGACACGGCAGCATCCTGCACTCCAGTCCGGTCAAGCAATACGCCGGCGGGCAGGGCATCCCCGTCCTGCAACCGGAAAAGTTGAAGGACGAGACTTTTTTGGCGGAGCTTCGCGCCCTGAAAGCCGACTTGCAGATTGTAGTCGCCTTCCGCATGTTGCCCGAAGCCGTGTGGAACATGCCGCCCCTGGGCACGTTCAACCTCCACGCTTCGCTCCTGCCGCAGTATCGCGGTGCAGCGCCCATCAACCGGGCGGTAATCAACGGCGAGAAAGAGACGGGAGTGACGACGTTTTTCCTGACGCACGCGATCGACACCGGCCACATCATCCGCCAGCGACGTCTGCCGATTGCCGAGACAGACGACGCCGGCAGCGTTCATGACAAACTGATGATACTGGGTGCCGCGCTGGTGGTCGAAACGGTTGACCTGCTGCTGGCCGGCAACGGCCGGGCAGATGCTATTCCGCAGGAGACGCTGACCGCCTCCGGCATTGAACTTCGTCCCGCCCCGAAAATCTTCAAGGATAACAGCCGCATCAACTGGCAACAGCCGGCCAAAGCCGTCTGCAACTTTATCCGCGGCCTTTCGCCCAGTCCGGCAGCGTGGACGGAATGGATTGTGGAAGATACGGCACCGCAGCCGATGAAGATTTTCCGTTCGGAAATCCTTCCGGAGATGCACACGTTACTCCCCGGCGCTGTCCGTACCGACGGCAGCACGTATCTCGACGTGGCCGTGACGGACGGATTCGTGCGACTGCTCTCCGTCCAGCTGGCCGGCAAACGGCGGCTGGATGCAAAAGATTTTCTGAACGGCCTCAAGCACGCTGCCTTCACAGTCAGGTGACGATACTCCGGTCAAAATACCCGTGTGTTTGTTCCGTACCTTCTTGCTCCCAAGCATACGCACATGCGACCATTTGCAGCGTATATCTCTGTATCATGAATTTATCATTCTTTGTGTCCGGAATATACGCTTTTTTCTTTTTCTTCGTTATATAACTGGTTCAAATGAAAAATCGAAATGATTGAATATGTAAGAGGGGAAATTGTAGAACTTTCTCCAGCACGGATGGTGGTGGAATGCAATGGTTTGGGCTATGAAATCCATATTTCATTAACGACTTGCGGTGCATATCGGAATCAGGCGTCGGGGAAGATTTACATCTACGAAGTGATTCGTGAAGATGCCCGTTTGCTGTACGGTTTTGCTACCAAGGAAGAGCGGGAACTGTTCTTGCTGTTGATTTCCGTATCCGGCGTCGGTCCGAATATGGCGCGGACGATTTTGTCGTCCATGCCGCCGGCTGAACTGACGGACGCCATCGCTTGCGGTAATGAATCGGCGCTGACGTTAGTCAAGGGCATCGGCTCGAAGACGGCACAGCGCGTCATTGTCGATTTGAAGAACAAAGTGAAAACGGTTGCGGGAAAGACGAATGACGGCGCCGGGACCGCGCCGGAATACGGCGAAACGGCCGACGAAGCGGTCTCTGCCTTAGTCATGCTCGGATTCCAGAAAGCCGCTTCGCAAAAAGCGGTGCAAACCATCCTGAAAAAAGCGTCCGGAAAACCATCTCCTACCGTTGAACAAATCATCCGGACGGCGCTCAAAATGCTTTAATGAAAAGGGAGGTCAGACATCGTTCGCACGTCGGACGCAGGTATGTAACGGGACTGATGGCCATGATGCTGTCGGGTGTGGTTTGGGGCATCTCCGATGCGTACGCTCAGCAGGAAACGGTGCACGCCGAACAGCCTCCTGCTCCCGGAGATACCGTTAAATCCCGTTATCCGGTATCCAAAACGACCGCCCGCGAATATCAAGACCTGGTTGAGCAGTCTCCGGCCGACCTGCAGGATCCGGAAAACCTGAAGACGGTGGTGGAGTACGATTTGCATACGGGCATGTACGTCATCCGCACCAAGGTCGGCGACATGGAAATCGAAACGCCCCTCACGCTGACGCCGGAAGAATATCAGGACTACAGCATGATGGAATCCATGCGCGCCTATTACCGGCAGCGAAACGAGGAGTATTTCAGGAATGAAAAAAGCGGCGGGTTCAGCCTGTCCGACATGCAGTTCAATCTCGGTCCGGCCGAGAAACTCTTTGGCCCGGGCGGCGTCCGCATGAAGACGCAAGGCTCGGGCGAGGTGATTCTGGGGATGAAAAACTCCAGCACGAAAAACCCCTCTCTGCCGGAACGTTCGCGCAGCCGGACGTATTTCAATTTCGATACGAATATCCAGGTCAGTATGCAGGCGTCGGTCGGTACCAAAATCAACTCGACGCTCAACTACAATACGGAATCGACGTACGACTTTGACGCCTCGCGCCTGAACCTGGGATACAGCGGCGAAGAAGACGAAATTGTCAAGAAACTCGAAGGGGGTAACGTGAGCCTGTCCACCGGCAATTCGCTGATTCGCGGCGGCGCGGCGCTGTTCGGCCTCCGCACCGAACTGCAATTCGGCAAGCTGCGCGTGAATGCCCTGCTGGCGCAGCAAAATTCCGAGAGCCAGACGGTCACCTCCAAAGGCGGCGCCCAAACCAAAAACTATGAGATGAACATTGACCAGTACGATGAAAACCGTCACTTTTTCCTGGGTTTCTATTTCCGGGAACATTACGACCAGGCCATGTCCAAGCTGCCTTATATCTCCTCTGCCGTGACGATTAACCGGATTGAAGTGTGGGTCACCAACAAGCGCAGCAACTATAGCCAGTCGCGCAACATTATCGCGTTTTCCGATCTGGGGGAAAACAAACATATTTCCAATCCGCAGTTTCAGCCCATCGGTTCGCTCGAAGTACCCCATAACGAGGCCAACACGCTTTACCAAACGCTGAACAGCCCCGCCTATGCCGCGGCGCGTGAAATCGGCATGGTGACGCAGACGCTGAATCAGTTTATCGACGGAGGCGTGGATTACGAAAAGATAGAAAGCGCCCGCCGGCTGGAATATACCGAATATAAATTCAACAAACAGTTGGGATACATCTCCCTGCAAGCCAAGTTGCAGCCCGACGAGGTACTGGCGGTGGCTTACGAATATACGTATAATGGAAGCGTGTATCAGGTCGGCGAGTTTTCGACGGACAACTCGGAAAATACAAACAGCTGTTTATATCTCAAGCTGCTGAAAGGCACCAGCCTGTCGCCCTCCATGCCTTTCTGGCATTTGATGATGAAAAATGTCTACCTGCTGCCCAACGCCTATTCCGTGCAGAAGGACAAGTTCCGTCTGGATATTCTGTACCAGAGCGATACGACGGGCGTATACGTCAATGCCCTCCCGGAGGGCAACATCGCCAACCAGATTCTGCTGCGCGTCATGAACCTCGACCGCCTGGATGCGAACAACGAACCCCATCCGAACGGGTTCTTCGACTTCCTGGATGGATATACGGTGCAGTCCGACAACGGAAGGATTATTTTCCCCGTCGTCGAACCGTTCGGTTCCCACCTTCGCAAAGCCATCGGCAACGATGCCATTGCAGACAAATACGTGTTTCAGGAATTGTATGACTCGACCCTGACCCTTGCGCAGCAGATTGCTGAAAAAAACAAGTTTATTATCCGCGGGGAATACAGGGCGTCTTCCTCGTCCGAGATTCAACTGGGGGCGACGAACGTGGCGCGAGGCTCGGTCGTCGTGACGGCAGGCGGCAGTCCGCTGATCGAAAACGTAGATTATACGGTCGATTATATTTCAGGTATCGTCACCATCCTGAACGAAAACATCATTTCCAGCAACAAACCGATCCACGTGTCGCTGGAAAACCAATCCACCTACAACATGCAGCGCAAGACCATGATGGGTGTGGACTTGAATTACGAGTTTTCAAAAAACTTCCTGATGGGCGCCACCGTCATGCACTTGTCCGAGATGCCGGTGACCACCAAAACGACTATGGGCGACGAATCCATTAAAAATACGCTGTGGGGCACGAACTTGTCGTACCAGACGGAAAGCCAATGGCTGACCAATCTCGTAGACAAGCTGCCACTGCTGAACCTGACGCAATCCAGCCGTATCAACTTCAACGCCGAATTTGCACACTTGATTGCCGGGCATTACGAAAGCAAGTACACCGGCCAGTATTCCTATCTGGATGACTTTGAATCGACCCAGAGCCAGTTCGACTTGCTCAATCCCTACCCGTGGGCCTTGGCCAGCGTGCCGTACGACAATTCGGCGGATGCGCTTTTCCCGGAAGCTGCGCTGATTAACCATGCGGATTACGGGAAAAACCGGGCTTTGTTTGCCTGGTATTACATCGACGGCATTTTCACGCGGAAAAATTCCTCTCTCCGTCCGTCGCACCTGACCGACGACGACCTGTCGAACCATTACGTGCGGGCGGTCAGGTATGAGGAACTGTTTCCCAGGAAGGAACTGACCTATAACGAAAACAATTCGCTGTATGTCCTGAATCTTGCCTACTATCCGAATGAGCGCGGGCCGTACAATCTGGATGCCGACAATATCCTGCCCGACGGCAGCCTGGCCGGTCCCGAAAAGCGATGGGGCGGCATGATGCGGCGCATTGAACAGAGCGATTTCGAGGTCGCCAACATCGAATACATTGAGTTCTGGATGATGGATCCGTTCATCTACAACCGGGAAACAGCCACGGGCGGCGACTTATATTTCAACTTGGGCGAATTGTCGGAAGACATCCTCCGCGACGAGAAGAAGTTCTTTGAAAACGGTTTGCCGGTCGACGGCAGCACGAGCCAGATTGATACGACGGTCTGGGGAAAAGTGCCCCGCCAGCAGAGCACCGTCTATGCGTTCGACAACACCGCCGGTACGCGCAGCCTGCAGGACGTCGGGCTGAACGGCCTTTCCACCGAAGAAGAGAAGCGTTTCCCCACCTACCAGCGTTATCAGGAGCAGTTGCAAAGCAAACTGTCGCCCGAAGCGCAGATGCGGATGGCTGCCGATCCCTTTTCGCCGATGAATGACCCGGCCGGCGACAACTACCATTATTTTAGAGGTTCGGACTTTGACCGGGATCGGGCGGATATTCTCACCCGCTACAAGCATTACAACGGAACGGAAGGAAATTCCACCGCATCGGAAGATTCGCCCGAATCGTATGACGTTTCCGCCAAGATGATTCCCGACGTGGAAGACCTGAACCAGGACAATACGCTCAACGAGAATGAGAAATATTACGAATACAAACTCTCCATCCGTCCCGAAGACCTGAACGAAGGTCAAAACCACATCGTGAATAAACGGACGGTTAACGTGAAACTGGCGAATGGGACGACCGAAAGCATCAACTGGTATCAGTTCAAGATACCGGTGAAGGAATACCAGCGGAAAATCGGCACGATTCAGGATTTCAAGACCATCCGGTTCATGCGCGTGTACATGACGGGATTCAAGGAACCGGCATACCTGCGTTTCGGGACGTTTGCGCTGGTGCGCGGCGACTGGCGGGTCTACGTCCAGGATTTGTCCAATCCTCATGCGGCGCCTTCCGCCGGCCGGTTAGACGTCATGTCCGTCAATATCGAGGAAAACGGCGATCGGCAGCCGGTTAACTACGTCTTGCCGCCGGGCGTCACGCGGATGATTGACCCCAATCAGTCGCAACTCGTCCAGCAAAACGAGCAGGCGCTCTCGATGAAGGTCACGAACCTCGGTTCCCAGGACGCACGAGCCATCTACAAGACCGCTTCTTACGACTTGCGTCGCTACAAGCGACTGCAGCTCTTTGTCCATGCGGAGCAGTTGATTGCAGACGGTGCGACCGAACTGAGTAACGGCGAACTGTCCGTTTTCATGCGTTTGGGGTCGGACTACAAGAACAATTACTACGAATACGAAGTGCCATTGAGCCTGACGCCTCCCGCGCCTCCCGGCGGATATAGCGACAATGAGGCTGACCGGGCAATTGTCTGGCCGGCGGATAACATGATCAACTTCCATACGGACATGCTGACCGAGCTGAAACTGAAGCGCAATCGCGCCAAGCGGAACGGCGAAGCCGGTGTCACGTTCTATACCGTTTATTCGGATTACGATCCGGAGAACACGCGGAATAAAATCAGCGTGGTAGGGAATCCGAGTCTGGCGGAGGTGAAAACCCTCATGATCGGTATACGCAACAATTCAAAGGACCTCAAAAGCGGGGAGGTATGGGTGAATGAACTCCGCATGACCGATTTTGACGAAGACGGTGGCTGGGCGGCTAACGGCAACTTGAATATTGCACTGTCAGACCTGGGAACGGTGAATGCCAACGGGCGCATCGAAACGGTCGGGTTCGGAGGACTGGATCAATCCATCGGCGAACGCAGCATGGACGATTACACGCAGTATACCGTCACGGCAACCGTGCAGATGGGCAAGTTTTTCCCCGAAAAGGCCAAGGTGAATCTCCCGTTGTATTACGCCGTTTCGCGCGAAACGACGTCGCCCAAGTACAACCCGCTGGATCAGGATATTTTGTTGCAGGATGCGCTGAATCTCGTCACAACGAAAGCGGAAAAGGATTCGATCAAGGCGTTCTCGCAGGATCAGGTTTCTCTCAAAAGCATCTCCATGAACAATGTGCGGGTCGACGTGCGAAGCAAAAATCCGATGCCCTACGATCCGGCCAACTTTTCGTTTAGTTATGCTTTCAGCGAAAACACACGTACCAATCCCGAGACCGAGTATGAAACGACGAAAAACTACCAGGGGAATCTGGGATACGCCTATACACCGTATGCCCCGCCGCTGGCGCCTTTCGCCAAATTGGAGAGTAACAGCCCCTATACCCGTTACATCAAACAGTTTGCGCTGAATTATCTGCCTTCCAGCCTCAGTTTCCAAACTTCCATGCTGCGCAATTACTACGAATTGCAATTGCGCGACATGAACAACCTGAACTCCGGCATGAACAACCTCATCCCTTCTTTCAGCCAAACGTTCTACTGGGACAGGGGATTCCATGTCCGCTGGAGTCCGCTGAACAGCCTGAACGCCGAATTTTCATCCAATACCAATGCACGGATTGAAGAGCCTTACATGCAGGTCAACAAGAAACACAATCCGGATCAGTACAAAGTCTGGAAAGATTCCGTGCTGAAGAGCATCGCCGACCTGGGACAGCCCCTGCTCTACGACCAGCGGGTGAACGTCACGTATACCATGCCGTTGCAGTATTTCCCCTTTTTGGACTGGCTCAGCAGCAATATCACCTATGACGCTACGTATAATTGGGAACGCGGTTCCTTCATCGACGCAGAAGTTGAAACCGGCAACGCCATCCGGAACCAGCGGCAGCTCAACTTTCAGAGCAGCCTGAACTTGCTGTCGCTCTATAACAAGAACAGCTTCCTGAAGAAGGTCAACCAGAAATTCAACGCCGTGACCACGCCGCCGCCCTCCGGGCAGCGTAACCAGGGTCAGGGCAGCAGCAGTGCAAAAAAGCCGCGCGTCAAATTTGAAGCCACGGTCACCTTAAGTCCCGACAGCGATGTGATTGTCCCGCATGGGCTGGTAAACAAAAAAGTCCACCTCACCGCCCGCCGCGCCTCGGACAGTTCCATCTATCGCGTCCGCTTCAAGGCCATCGACTACGCGCGTATCCGTATCCTGAACCGCGATTCCGTCACGCTGAAACTGACGTTGTATCCCGGTCCGCCGCCGGCGGAAAACCTCCTGACGAAAATCGCCGAATACGGTACACGTTTCCTGATGTCCACCCGCCGCATCAACATCCAGTATTCGCTTTCCGACGGGATGCGGCTGCCCGGCTTCCATCCCGCGATCGGAGACTGGCTGGGGCAGGCGACCACGCCTTTCGGTACTGCCCCCGGTTGGGGATTTGCACTGGGAGACGTCCGCGAGAGCTACGTCACCGAAGCCGTCAACAACAACTGGATGATCATGAATGAAGAAAACATCACGCCGGCCATGATCAACAGTGCGAAGACCTTTTCCGGCACCGCCACGCTGGAGCCTTTCTCCGGCATGAAAATCGACCTCGATGCACGCTGGATCGACACGCGCGACACCGAAATACGGTATATGTATAAAGGTATGCCGACCACCTACGGCGGGACCTTTACCATGACGTCCATCGCCTTCGGCGGCATGTTCGCGAAGCCGGGCGACGCAAAAGACGGTTACCGTTCGAAAACGTTCGAACGCTTCATCGCTAACCGGGCGCTGATCGCCTCGCGTCTCGAAAGCCGGTATGCCGGTATGAATTACCCCGAACATGGTTTTCTGGAAGGGTCTTCCTTAGCCGGACAACCGTATAACCCGTCCAGGGGAGCCGTTCGCGCCAATTCGTCGGACGTACTGATTCCGGCCTTCATCGCCGCTTACACCGGAAAAGATGCCGGCCGCGTCGGGCTGACGCCCTTTCCTGCTATCACCGGCCTGCTGCCCAACTGGAGAATCACTTACGACGGCCTGATTCGTCTCCCGCTAATCAAGACCTTTTTCAAGTCGTTTCTGCTGAACCATCACTATAGCTGTGTCTATTCGGTGGGGACATACAATTCCTACCTGAACTGGATCCATGCCGGCAACGGTTTCGGATTTGTGCGCGACGTGTTTAGCGGCGACCCGATACCCTCGTCCGCCTTCGAGATTTCAACCGTCAACTTTAACGAGCAGTTCAGCCCGCTGATCGGTATCGACGCCACCCTGCTCAACAACATGACTGCCGGCGCCAAAATACAGAAGATGCGGAATATCAGCCTGAACATATCTTCTTACCAGATCGTGGAGACCGTTTCCAACGACATTACGCTGAGTATCGGATACAAATATGCGGACTTCAACCGGGTATTGAAGATGAAAAAGAAAGGGGATTTCAGCAATGACATGACCGTGCGTCTGGATCTCTCGCAACGCACCAACCAGTCGCTGCTTCGCAAGATTGAAGACATGTCCGCCCAGATGACGCAAGGCGCTTCGATCCTGAGCATGCAGTTTTCGGCCGACTATGCCTTCAGCAAAGCCGTCACCCTCCGCGCCTTCTACGACCAGCAAATCAACCGCCCGCTCGTTTCCAGCGCATCCTATCCCACATCCAACTCCAACTACGGCCTCAGCATTCGCATCTCCCTGACACAATAGCCGGCAATGGAAGATAAAAAAGACGGGGGCAGACCCCTGCGGCCTTGCCCCCGTCTTTTACAGCTTGCCTCCCTGTTTCACCTCACGACTTTCTTCACCCAGCCACTGCTACCGCGCACAATCAGTACGCCGCGGGGCAGGCCGTTCAGGTCGAACGCGGCGGCGCCGGCGGCTTTCTGCACTCGATGGAGTAACTGGCCGGCGGCGGAATACACCTCTATCCGCTCGGCCTGCGGCGTGTTGACCGACAGGACGCCGTCGGCGTACACCCTCCCCGACGCTTCGAGGCTTTCGACGCCCAGGGAGTTTTCATTCACCGTGACGAGCACTCCGGTCTCGTCCGGGCGCTCCTCCGTGCCGCTCGCGTACCACATCAGGTCTATGTCGTGGATTTTTACCTTATACTCACCGACGGCCACGCTCCCGTCCAGCTTGTAAGCAATGTATACCAACCGTTGCTGTGCCGTTTCGTCTCCGTCGGGCAAAGAGCCTCCTAAAAGGATGTTCGGCAAGATTTCAAACAGCCAGTTGCCCCGTCCGTCCGACGTAAGGAAGAACAGATGGTCGTACTGTAGTTTGGGCGCCAGCGAGGTAGCCTCCCGGTCAAGGACAAACCCGTCGGGCAGGGTGAGGGTAAAGGTGAGACGAAACATCTCCTTAGACGGAATATTCAGCGCAACCGCTATCGCTCCCCGGCCGTCGACCGGCGGCGCCGCCTGTGTGACCAGGAGGCTATGCTTTGCCTCCTGTGTGATGCTGACGGTCTGCGTCAGTCCGCCGCCGGCCAGGGTGACGGTGGCTGTACGGGCAGCGCCGTCCGTGTTGGGAGTCACACTGACGGTAAGCGCCGCATCGCCGGAACCGGTGGCCGGCGACACCGTCGCCCACGGTTCCGAACTGCCGGCCGTCCACTCCCTGTTGGACGTAACGGCAAAGCTCTGTACGCCGCCGAGCGTGGCAAAGTCCAGTGCCGCCGGCGAAACGGATAAACCCGGTATCGGCTCCGGCTCCAGTCCGGTTACCGGTGCCTGTGCCTGTGCAACATCGGACAGCACCGTAATTTCAGACGCGCCGGCTTCCACCGGTTGGAAAACATTCGGCTGAACATCCCGGATTTTCTCAAAACCCGCTGTTTCATCCTTCTGCGCCCATCCGTCCGGCGAATAGACGCTCAGCATACATACAAAAAAAACACGCATCAATCGTTTCATAAACTTTCATTATTAAATAGTTAAACAGTCATCTATCATGTAAAAAATGGCAACACAGTCGCGGTTGCGGCCTTTCTCACGGCGCGATGGCCGATACAATCCCGACCGGGAACCTGTTGTTTGGAATTAACAGGTACAAATATATGTATTAATTTTCGATTCAATCATCTATCCAGGCTCTATAACGAATCGGGTGGATTTCACCCTGCGCCCCGGGACGTCATCCCGCGCTACCGATAGGTCGCCCTTGACAGGGCTTTTGGAACGGTTGCGGTTTGCACGGGCGTTAGCCTCCTTCCCCTTCTTGCCGTCAGTTTTAACTCAATGAAGCGCTAAAAGGCGGTAGTAGAGCATCCCGATACCTTAGATTTGCATTTTGAAAAAAGAGCCGGAATATATAATTTTGCGATGATAAGTAAATGCTCATAAGTAAATGCTCATAATTAGTTTGCATAAAATATTTTGTTTTTCTTTGTAAGTACAAGTTAAAAATTAGTTTATATTAAAATGAGCGAACTTAATA
>JAITAY010000207.1 GCA_031283915.1 Tannerella sp. | reverse complement strand
CTTGTTTCGAATCCTGATGCTCTCTTACCAGAAATAGATATAGAACGCTACGGTAAATGCCAGTATGATGCACGTATGGATGACGTCCCAGCGGTTCCAGCTTGCACGGGAAGCCGCTTTCTGTTCGGGTGTGGTGGAACTGAAAGTCAATCCCTGCAGTTGGCTTTCGGAGGCCGGGCGGGTAAAGAAACTGACACCCATGACGACCAGAATGCAGAAAAGCAACATGCCACCGCTGAAAAATAACCAGTTGACATCGAAAAACAGGTATTTAAAGCAATTGTCCGATGCTTCGACCCCGGAGGTGTAATAGACCTTTGCGCCCAACCTGACAAGGCCGATGATGAATCCCGCAATTAATCCCCACATCCCGCCCTTGGGCGTGGCCTTCTTCCAGGTGATTCCGAGTAGAAATGCGGCTGCGATTCCGGGCGACAGGATGGACTGTACGTCCTGCAAATAGTTGTACAGCACGGTACCCACGTTCTTCATGACCGGAATCCAGAGGATGCCCAGTACCACAATGACCACCGTCGCCATCCGTCCAACGGAAAGGAGTTGCCTTTCGCTGGCCTGCGGTTTAAAGCGTTTGTAAAAGTCGATGGTGAACAGCATGGATGACGAATTGAACAGCGAGGCCAGCGAACTCATCAGCGCGGCCAGGATGCCGCATACGACCAGTCCTTTCACTCCGGCGGGCAAGAGTTTTGCCACCAGTGCAGGGAAGGCCGCATCAGCGCTGGAAAGTCGGAAGATTTCGCCGTTGACCGACACGCCGTTTTTCGTCATCGCAAAGGCGATCATGCCCGGAATCAGGAACAGAAATACAGGCGTCAGTTTCAGGTAGGCGCCGAAGATGGCTCCGCGTCGCGCCTGGGTCTCATTCTTGCCGGAAAGCACCCGCTGTACGATATACTGGTCGGTACACCAGTACCAGAAGCCGATGACCGACGAGCCAATCAGCACGCCCAGCCAGGGAAAATCAGCGTCGCGGTTACTCCGTATCAGGTTCATCATACTGTCGCCACAGTCGTTGACGGGTGTCGCCCTGCAGGCAGCCAGCACCTGTTCCCATCCGCCGACGGCTTTCAGACCCAGCACCAGGATAATCAGCGATCCGAGCAGGAGAATCGGCGTTTGCAGTACGGAGGTATACAGTACCGACTTCATGCCGCCGATTACCGTATAAAGCGCCGTGAGCACGACGACCCCCATGGCGGCTATCCAGAAAAAGTCAATGCCCCACAGCGATTCAATGCCGAACACCTCCTTGAAGACCAGTCCGCCGGCATAGACCGTGACGGCGACTTTGGTCAGGACGTAACTCACCAGCGAAATGATCGACAGGATGGTGCGCGATTCCCTGTTGTAGCGGCGTTCCAGAAATTCCGGCATGGTGAGTACCATGCTCCGCGAGTAGAATGGCACAAAAACCCATCCGAGAATAAGAATCATCCACCCCTGAATCTCCCAGTGCGCCATGGCCATGCCGCTGGACGCACCGGCGCCGGCCAGTCCGATGAGATGTTCCGAACCGATGTTCGAGGCAAAGATGGACGCGCCGATAGCCAGCCAGGTAGCATCGCGTCCGGCCAGGAAATAGTCGCCCGAGCTGTTCTGTTTCTGTCTGAAGACCCAGACGACGATGCCAACCAAAACTGCGGCAAACAAGCCGATAACAATCCAGTCCAGTACGTCCATCGTTCAAAACCATTTTTCGCTTGCGCTTCCTGTTTCCCTGTACTTTCCGTACAGTTTCCCGTAGATCCCGTGATTCGCCGCACTGGGTTCATAGATTGCGGCAAAACCCTGTCCCATGGCCTTCTGCGCATCTTCCACCCGCGCATGTACGCCGGCCGCTACGGCGGCAAACATGGCCGCGCCGGCGGCACAGGCCTGTTCGGCTTTCGACACCTTGATGGGCATCCCCAGCACGTCGGCCAGCGTCTGCATCACAAAGGGCGATTTCAGCGAAATGCCGCCAATCCCGATGACCTCGCTGATTTGGATGCCGTTTTCGGTAAACCGGTCGAGGATGGCTTTGGCGCCAAAGGCCGTCGCCTCCACCAGCGCCCGGAAAATCACCGGAGCCGTGCTGCCCAGTGTCAGCCCCGTAATGGTACCCTTGAGCAACTGATTGGCGTCCGGCGTCCGGCGTCCGTTCATCCAGTCGGTGGCAACGGGGGCGCTTTCGCTCACCGGGATTTGGGCGGCGGCTTCGCTCAGGGCGGGAAGGATTCGTTCCCGGATTTCTTCCGTCAGTTGATTCTTCATTGCTTCGGAAAGGAGTTTCGACTCTTCGAGAAGCTGCTTTACCGGCCATTCCAGCACGCGCCTGAACCAGGCATATATATCGCCGAACGCCGACTGGCCGGCTTCCAGTCCGACCATTCCCGGGATGACGGAACCGTCTACCTGCCCGCAGATGCCGGGAATCAGCCTGTCACCGATTTCGGAACAGGGCGCTACCATGACGTCGCACGTGGAAGTCCCGATGACCCGTACGATGGCGCCCGGAGCGATTTGTGCGCCGACAGCCCCCATGTGGCAGTCGAACGCGCTGACGCCGACGGCTACGGACGTACTCAGCCCCAGCCTGTCCGCCCATTCGCGGGAAAGATACCCGGCTCGCGTGTTGCTTGGCCAGGTGTCGGTGAACAGGCGTGCCCTGTATCCGGCCAGCAGGGGGTCGAGCGCAGTCAGGAAGGCTTCGGAGGGCAGTCCCTGCCAGGATGCGTGCCACATGGCTTTGTGTCCGGCGGCACAACGGCTGCGCGGAAGCGTCTCCGGACGGGTGTTGCCCGTAAGCAGTCCCGGCATCCAGTCGCAATGTTCCACCCAGGCCCGGGCCGCCCCGCGCACGGCTTCATCCCTGCGCAGGACGTGCAAGACTTTGGCCCATACCCATTCGGAGGAATAGATGCCGCCTTCGTAGGCCGTGTAGTCCGTTTCCCAGCGTTTGGCCAGCGCATTGATTTCTCCGGCTTCGGCAACGGCCGTATGGTCTTTCCAAAGGATAAACATGGCATCCGGATTTTCGGCAAATTCCGGGAGCAAAGCCAGCGGCGTCCCCCGGGCGTCGGTCAGTGCGGGCGTGCTGCCGGTCGTGTCAAAGGCGATGCCGACGACCTTGGAGGCCGTTCCGGCAGGGGCTTTCGACAGGACTTCACGGACGGACGTTTCCAGTGTTTCCACATAATCCAGCGGATGCTGACGGTAGCGGTTGGTTGAGGGGGCGCAATACTTTCCGGCTGTCCAGCGCGGATAGGCGGCCACCGAGGAAGCGATTTCTTCGCCGTTATCCGCATTGACGATGACCGCACGGCACGAATCCGTGCCGTAATCCAGTCCTATTACATACTTTTCCATAAGTTACTCCAGTGATTTATTCAACAGATAATATATTTCGTTTACTTTCAGTTCGCACTTGAATCCGGAGAGCGTCGTGTTCCGGTCAATGACAAGTAATTCGATGCCGGCCATTTCGGCATAATCTTCCAGATATTCGGCGGTCAGGGCATAGGTGAAGGCCGTATGGTGTGTACCGCCGGCCAGAATCCACGCCGCCGCGCCGACTTCGAGGTTCGGCTGGGGAATCCACAGCGCACTGGCGACGGGCAGCTTCGGCAAGGCCGCTTCCGGCTCGATGACGTCCACGCTGTTGACAATCATTCGGAAACGGTTGCCCATGTCGACGATGGTTGCCGCGATGCCCGTTCCCGGATGTGCCGTAAAGACTAACCGTGCGGGGTCGGCCTTGCCGCCAATCCCCAGCGGATGGACTTCCAGCCGCGGCTTTTGCAGGGTAATTTCGGGTGATACCTCCAGCATGTGTGCTTGCAGGATGGCGCTTTGTGCACCTTTGAAATGATAGGTGTAATCTTCCATGAACGACGTGCCGCCGGGCAGTCCCTGCGCCATCACCCACAGCGTACGTACCAACGCCGCTGTTTTCCAGTCGCCCTCGGCGCCGAATCCGTATCCTTCGGCCATCAGTCGCTGGCAGGCCAGGCCGGGCAACTGATTCAGGCCGTGCAGGGCGTCGAAATTGGTGGTAAAAGCCTTGGCGCCCCGGTCTTTCAGGAAACGGCGCAGGGCGATTTCCTCCCGTGCGGCTTCGCGCACCTGTCCGTAATCCCGCGCACCCTTTTTGCAGGAATCGGCGAAAATATACTGTTGTTCGTATTCGTCCACCAGCGCATCCACTTCGCCGTCGGTTACCTTTTCCTGATATTCTGCCAGACAGCCGATGCCGTAGTAATCGACATGATAGCCCAGCCGCAGCTCCGCTTCCAGTTTGTCGCCGTCGGTCACGGCCACGTTGTTCATGTTGTCGCCGAACCGGACAACCAGCATGTCCTGCGCATCGGCCCAGGCAGTCGCCATGCGCATCCAGACGGCTATCCGTTCCTGTACGCCTGCATCCGTCCAGTGTCCTACCACGACCTTCCGGTTCTTACGCATACGGCTTACGATGTGCCCGAACTCACGGTCGCCGTGCGCCGACTGGTTCAGGTTCATGAAGTCCATGTCTATCTCGCTCCAGGGGATTTCCCGGTTAAACTGCGTGTGCAGGTGGAGCAGCGGTTTTCGGTAATTCTGCAATCCCTTGATCCACATCTTGGCGGGCGAAAACGTATGCATCCAGGTGATAACGCCTGCGCAGCGCGGGTCGTTGCCGGCTGCGGCGAACGTCGCAGCGACTTCCGCCGATGAATTGACCGTGCCTTTGTAGACGATTTTTAGGGGTAATTGGCCTGATTCGTTCAGGCTCTTGACGATTTCCGAAGAATGAGCGTTGACGGCGATGATCGCGTCGCCGCCGTATAACAGTTGTGCACCTGTTACAAACCAGATTTCAATGTCGTTAAAGTTCATGTTGTTAATTATTAATTGTTAATTATGAATGATGAATCACGTAATGATTATTGCCCGTAACGGGCGTTGGGGCCGTGTTTTCGGCAGAAATGTTTTTTGACAAGCGGTTCGTTCATGGTCAGCAACGGATTAATACTGTATGCAACGGCTGCCATTTGGGCGACCTGTTCCATGACTGCGGCGTTATGCACCGCTTCGTCGGGACTTTTCCCCCAGGCAAACGGGCCGTGATTCCGTACCAGTACACCGGGCGTATGCGTTGGGTTGAGGCGGTCGAGGCGGAAGCGTTCGACAATGACCGTGCCGGTCTCTTTTTCATAGTCGCCGTTCACCTCCGCTTCGGTCATGTCGCGCGTACAGGGGATGGCGGTGGCGAAATAGTCGGCATGTGTTGTTCCGATGTTCGGGAGGTCGCGTCCGGCCTGCGCCCACGCCGTCGCGTAGGTGGAATGGGTATGCACGACGCCTCCCGCCTCCGGAAACGCCTTGTATATTTCCAGATGCGTAGGCGTGTCGGAGGAAGGTTTCAACCGGCTGTCAACCGGCTTTCCGTTCAGGTCGATCACTACCATGTCCTCTGCTGTCAGGCTTTCGTAGGGCACCCCCGAAGGTTTAATGACCACCAGCCCGCTTTCACGGTCGATGCCGCTTGCGTTCCCCCACGTAAAGATGACTAACCCATGTTTTACCAAATCGATGTTGGCTTTGAATACAACTGTTTTTAATGTGCTTATCCTCATGGACTACCGGATTAAATGATTTGTCCGGAGGCAAAGGTAATGAAAAATTTAATGATTCAAAGAGGCAATGGTTTAAAATTTATACTGCACGCGGTATAGTTTTGTGCAAAAACAGGTAGTTAGTAGCCAGTAGCCAGTAGTTAGTAGCTGGTAGAATAGTAGCCGGTAGTTCTGTGATACGACGAAGCGGTCCACTCAAAGCCTCACGTTTACGCCTTTCCCTCCAACTGCCGTTTTTCTGCCAAAAGCCCTCTACTAGCTACTAGCTACTAACTACCCCTTTATGCACAAAACTATACCGCGCGCAGTATAAAATGAATATCGGATACAAACGGATAAGGCGTCGCCCCCGCCCAAGGAGAGGCGCTTGTAAAACATGATACTTTAGCCCCGGTAAGGGTAAGGCGCCGGCCGTGTTGCTGGCCCGGCTTTGCAGCAGGTTTTTCCCTGCTGCCACCTGTATTCGCCTGGCAATCTCCGTTCTCACCACTCAATGGGCGTCTGTCCGGAGGCAATCAGATAGTCATTGGTCTGACTGAAATGCTTGTTTCCGAAAAACCCCCGGTGAGCCGAGAGCGGCGAAGGATGCGCCGATTTCAGCACCAGATTGCGGGAAGCATTGATGATGCTGCCTTTCCGCTGGGCATAGGCGCCCCACAGCAAGTATGCGACATAGCTGCGTTCCGTATTCAGCCGGTCGATGACGGCGTCGGTGAACGTTTCCCAGCCTTTGTTCTGATGCGAGCCGGCAGCGTGTGCCTGCACGGTCAGCGTGGCATTGAGCAGCAGCACACCCTGTTTCGCCCATCGCGTCAGATCCCCGCTGCCGGGCACGGACGCACCCGTATCCGCCTTGATCTCCTGAAAGATGTTCACCAGTGACGGCGGAAAAGGAACTCCCTCCGGTACGGAGAAACACAGCCCATGCGCCTGCCCGGGTTCGTGATAGGGATCCTGTCCCAGCAGAACCACCTTGACCCTGTCAAACGGACAATGCTCGAAAGCATTGAATATCAGCGAGGCAGGAGGGTAAACGGTTGTTCGTCTATATTCTTCACGTACAAAATCCGTTAACTGCCCGAAGTATGTTTTTTCAAATTCATCCGCCAGCCGTTCCTTCCAACTGGCTTCTATTTTCACGTTCATGATTCCATTCAGATTAAAAAACGGAAGCAAATGTACAGGATAAATTCGAATTTCGTCCCCCACTTTTCATAAAAATAAACCTCCCGGTTATGCGGTCACGGATTTTTTTATACCTTTGCGCTGTTTTTCGGCCTGGTAGCTTAGTGAATAGAGCGTCAGATTCCGGTTCTGAAGGTCGTGGGTTTGAGTCCCACCCGGGTCACAACTAAATGATACATATAATTTATGGCTACAACAGCAGATTTTAGAAACGGGATGTGCCTGAATGTGGACGGAACATACTATTTCATCATCGAATTTCTTCACGTAAAACCGGGGAAAGGGCCTGCTTTCGTTCGTACCAAACTGAAAAACGTCACGACAGGCCGTGTGATCGACAAGACCTGGAACTCGGGCGTCAAGGTGGAGGAAGTGCGCATCGAACGCCGCCCCTATCAGTTCCTGTACAAGGACGACATGGGCTACAACTTTATGCATCCCGAAACATTCGACCAAATCTCGCTGGCGGGTGAAAGCGTCGAGGGTGTGGAGTTTCTGAAAGAGGGCGACATGGTGGAAGCCATGGTACATGCCGAAAGCGAGACCATCCTGACTTGTGAACTGCCGGCGCACGTGACGCTCGAAGTAACGTATACCGAACCGGGTATCAAGGGCGACACGGCTACCAATACGCTGAAAGAGGCAACGGTAGAAACGGGCGCCAAAGTGCGCGTACCCCTGTTTGTCAACGTGGGCGACAAAATTGAGGTTGACACCCGCAACGGATCGTACATCGGACGTGTAAAATAAGCGCCCATGGATTCGGCCGAAAGACTTCGCATCAAGGAGTGGGCCGTTGAAGACCGTCCGCGTGAAAAGATGCTGCTCAAGGGAATCTCTTCGCTCAGCGACGCGGAACTGTTAGCCATCCTGATTGGTTCGGGAAATACGCAGGAGACGGCCGTGCAGTTGTCGCAACGTATCTTGAACACGGTTTCCAATAATTTGAACGCACTGGGAAAAATGTCTGTCAAGGAATTGATGACGTTCAACGGTATCGGCGAAGCCAAAGCCATCACCATCGTTGCCGCCATGGAACTGGCACGGCGCCGGGGCGATGCAGACCCCTTACCAAGGGAAAGCATTCACGGCAGTGCACAGGTATTCAAGCTCTTTTATCCGTTGCTGTGCGACCTTCCGCATGAAGAATTTTGGATTGCCATGACGAACCGCTCCGGGAAAGTCATCGAAAAGGTCAAAATCAGTCAGGGAGGAACAGGTGAAGCGACTGTCGATATGCGCCTGATACTGAAAGCGGCCATTAACACACTGTGTTCGGGACTCCTCCTGTGCCACAACCATCCGTCGGGCAACCTGCATCCCAGCCGGCAGGATGACACGCTGACGTCCAACGTCCGGCAGGCGGCGCAGTTGCTGGGTATCCAACTCCTGGATCACATCATCCTCTGCGACAACAAATACTACAGTTACGCCGACGAAGGACGGCTGCATGATTAATCATTCCACATCCGGAACTTTCAATGATGGAAAATGAATTTTTACAGACGGAAGAAGCAATCGTCACGGCGCTGAAAACCGTGTACGACCCGGAAATCCCGGTCAACGTCTATGACCTCGGACTTATATACCGCGTGAACGTGGACGAAGCGAAGAACGTGCAGATAGACATGACGCTCACGGCTCCGAACTGTCCGGCGGCCGATTTCATTCTCGAAGATGTACGGATGAAAGTGGAAGCGGTCGAAGGCGTGGCAAGCATACAGATTAATCTGGTGTTTGAACCGGAATGGCATCGTGACATGATGAGCGAAGAAGCCAAGCTGGAATTGGGATTACTGTAAAAGAATAGAAAACGAATGCATCTTCCGGGCAAAAACATTTATTTCACCGCCGATGCGCATCTGGGCAACCGCTATGCAGCCGACCCGCTGACTGCGGAAAAGAAACTCGTGCGCTGGCTCGACAGCATCCGGGACGATGCCGGAGCTATTTATTTCCTGGGCGATATGTTTGATTACTGGTATGAATACAAATACGTTGTGCCGCGGGGACACGTCCGTTTCCTCGGCAAGCTGGCCGAACTGGCCGACCGCGGCATTGAAATCCACCTCTTTATCGGGAATCATGACATCTGGATGTTCGATTATCTGCCACAGGAAATCGGCGCCCGCATCCATCAGGGGCCGTTGACGGTCGATCTGCTGGGCAAACGTTTTTACCTGGCGCATGGCGACGAAGTCGGGCGGCGTCCCCTGACGTTCCGTTTCCTGCAGGCGATGTTTCGCAACAAAGTCTGCCAGTTCTTTTACGCCGGTATCCATCCCCGCTGGACATTCGGCTTTGCTCGGCGATGGTCGCTCAGCAGTCGAAAAACCGGCATGGAGAAAAGACAGCAATCTGCACCCAACAGGCAGGCGGCTGCCCTGACGGACTTTGCGGAAGCATACGCTCGCACGCACCCGGATATTCGCTTTTTCATCTTCGGGCACCTGCACCTCCTGCTCGACCGGGAGTTGACCGCCACCTCCCGCCTGCTTTTCGCCGGCGACTGGATAGATCGCTTTTCCTATATCCGCTGGGACGGAGACCGGTTGACCCTGGATCGGTTTGAAGGATAAAACAGCGCCCTGTTCCTTCATCGGAACTACCATCGAACATCCGAGTCCCGGACGGTCATCATCCGGACAGATTCCAAACTTCCTCTTTCCGGACGGTTGCTATCCGGTTCGGCTTCCCCTATGTTAAAAGTTCCTCATCCGAAGGAAAATAGTTGTCCGAAAATAAAAACAGGGTAAATTTGCACCCCGTTTGAACATCCGGGTATCTGTCTGATACGAAGAAACGTTTGAAACGGCCGTTTTCGATAAATAGTAACAAACAGACATGAGAACAGTTTCGATTTGACTCGCCGGCGTATAGCCGGCCGGTTATCTACAGTGTGCTCACGGACAGTCCCGGCAACCTCATAGAAACGGTATGCCGGCGGCCAAACAGGAAATGACGCGGTAGAATCATGCGGCTGCATGTGTCTGCCGGAAAGAAATGATACGGACAACCGTCCCGTCGAAAAAAAGAAAAAGATGAAAAAATGGATTGTTATATGCCTGTGCGTTCTATTTGCCTGCGCTCGGGCGGTACAGGCAAGTGGCAGAAAAAAACAGGATGCCGGGTTATGGGTATTTGCCGGCGTGAGTCCCAAACCGTTCGGCGGGAAATGGCAGATGCTGTACGGACTGGAATACAGGAGTAAGGCGCACTTCAGGGAGACGTCGCTTTGGTGCGTTTCGGTGAACATGAATTATATTTTTAATCCCTTCATACAAATAGGTACCGGGTATGAGTTTTTTATGAACCGGGAAGCCGACGGCAGTTTCAGTCCGGAATATCGGTATTATCCGGAGGCGGTTTTTTCCTGCAGGCAGGGAGCCTTTTCGGCGAGCCTCCGTTCGCGGATAATGAATACGTTTACACGCACCGACGATCCGCATTGGGAAGGGCGTAACCGGTTGAAAGCAAGTTATGCCATCCGGGGGACAAGGCTGAAACCCTTTGTCGCAGTGGAACCTTACCACGAGATTTATCCGGTGAAACATCGTTTCAGGAAGATACGCTATTTCGCAGGATGCTCGATTGCGCTCGACAGCCGGCAAAAATTCGACCTCTATTACCTGCGCGAAGACTATCTGCATGACCCCTTCCTTTCCAATGTGATACAGATAGAATATAACTTCAGCTTTTGAATTTCCAGGGCAACGCATCCAAATTTCTCTCGCCGCCCCGTTTCCCCAAAGTGAGGTGTAAACAGGAGGAACAGATGCTTTTATACTGAACGCGGTACAGTTTTGTGCATTGCCCGTCAGCATAAAAAAGAGCATCCGCCCACGCGCCTTCTTGCCCGTCGGCTAAAGCCCAATGTCATCAAGTTAAGCGCTAAAAGGCTATAGCATCCCGCCAGGGATGCATCGCCCGGTAGCATTTTTGCGACGGCTCTATCCGCATCCCGTTAGGGATGCATCCTTAACAGGATGCAATACAGGGTTATACCGGTTTATCTACCGGGCGATGCATCCCTATTCTTATGATCTATGCAAATGAATTCGCATAATTTTTCTCATAAAGAATGTTATTTTTGACCA
>JAITAY010000181.1 GCA_031283915.1 Tannerella sp. | reverse complement strand
TGTGTAACAACATTGCAAAAGCCTTATATAACTTGAGTTTTGGCTAAGCCAACCTTATTTCTACCTTATTTAAAGAACAAAACAACCTTAGTAGGAGGTAGAAAGCCAACCTTATTACCGTATTCCTGTAAGGCGTCAGACGCGACAGCACCATAAGGTAATAAGGTTTCGTAAGGGTATGTATTTCCAACCTGGCTACTAAGGTTGTTTTGTTCTTTGAATAAGGTAGAAATAAGGTTTTTATCCGTTATCAAATACCTTCTCCGGATGCGCTTATCTAAAACGCAGGCTTATCTAAAACTCAGGTTTATATACAATCCATTCTGTTTTCGTGTCATGAAGGGCTTTTGGATCCCGTTATTTGGGGCGGGCTGTATGCTTTTATTGGGGGACTACTAACTACCTCTTTATGCATAAAATGATACCGCGTGCAGTATATTTCGGGCAGCTCCTTACTTCGTAAATTCAAGACATGACAAGCTCCTCCACTTTCCGGCGGTCGGTCTGGAGCATTTCAAACCCGGAGAGCGTCACTGCTGTTCCCATCGGGACGTCTTCGTTGCGGAAAGTCATGCGACTGTGCCGGATGCTGCGGGCGGACGCATGAAATTCGGTTGCTTTTGTCTCCGCTTCTATCCGGGCAATGTTCCCTTCATGGATGCCGCATCCGGGCATGATAATGATGCGTCCGGCGGCGTTGCTTACCAATTCGGCGATCATCGGAATACCCCGGACGGCCTCCGGCTGCTGACCGGATGTCAGGATACGGTCGACACCCAGATCAATCAGTTGTTCCATCGTCCCGAAAGGATCGCGACAGAGGTCGAACGCACGGTGACAGGTGACCGACAAGGGGGTAGCCGCTTCGATCAGGCATTTCATCCGTTTCCCGTCCAGGTCGCCGGCCTCCGTCAGGCAACCGAACACAACGCCCTGTACGCTCAATTGTTTCGCCATTTCGATGTCATACAGCATCGACCGTATTTCGGTTTCGGTGTACAGGAAATCACCTCCGCGTGGACGGATGATCACATGTATGGCAATAGAAGTCAGCATCTGTGCCGTTCGTATTTCGCCGTAACTGGGTGTAGTTCCACCTTCGGGTATCCCGGCGCACAACTCTACCCGCCGGGCGCCGCCCGCTTCCGCTTCCACACAGCTTTGCGCCGAACCGGCACAGATTTCAATCACTCGCCTCATGTTCTTTTTTATGCATGTAACAAAAGATCCCTGAATCCGACTAATCCGTATTTCCGGCAATAACAGAAACGGTAGCCAAGCACAACACACTCCGCCAGCACCAGCGTCAGTGCATACAGATAAATGGAATTTTTTTGTGTCGCCACCATCAGCGTGTAACAAATCAACAATACCACCGAAGACAGGATGACGCTCAGGTTGAACGGGCGTTGATGTCCAAAGGAAACCAGCGCCGACGAACCCAGGCAAATGGAAAATCCGGACAGGAAGATATACAGACACAACAGTTGTAAAAGGCTTCCGGCTTCGGGTGTTTTCCCGTGCGACAGCAGGTCTGTCAGCCATCCGGACAGGAAGAACAGCAGCACAGCGATGGCGGAGGTGATCAGGGTGGTGATGCCCAGACTGCGCCGGAGCATGTCCCTGTTCTGGGACTTGGACAGACTGGGGTAGAGCGCCTGGTTGAACATCTGCATGGGAACCATCCCGCCGTTGCAAACTTTCTGGGCAACATCAAACGCTGCCACATCCCCCGGCGACAGGTAGAATCCGCACATGATCTTTGCCATATAGGTGTTGACGACCAGCGAGGCGCGCGAAAAGAAGAACGGCACGCTCTCCCTGAATTTCCGGCCGATCAGAGAAAGCGGGGGAAAGTGAAAGCGTATCCGGTCTCTGACGAACAGGAAATAACCGGAAACCAGCGCCGACAAGATCATTCCCACCGACTGAAGTAACGGAATATACACGTAATCGCCCGCCGAGCGAATCACCACGAACAAGCTTGCCGTATAAAATGCTACGGAAAAAAAACGAATGACGGTCAGCAGTTTCATATTTTCCTTTCCCTGATAGTACCAGACCGGCAGCAACACATCCGCAATGCAGGACAGGAAGGCAAAATAGAACAGGACGGCATCCCTGTTCAGCCGGGGTACGGTCTGGACAAACGCTACCAGGGCAAGGAAAGAAAAGAGACACAATCCGGTCTTGATAATCATGACAGCCGAGACGAGTGCATCCAGTTTGGGTTTGTCGTTGCGGAGCCGTGCGACGTCCCTGACGGCGGAAATATCCAGTCCGAAGTTGACCACCAGCGAGAAACAGGCGGCAATCGCCTGTGCAAAGACTACATTCCCGTAGCTGTCTTCTCCCACCGTATAAAACAGATAGGGCAGGGCGATGAACGGCATAATCACCCTCAGCACCTCGAAGACGGTGAGCCAGGCTGCGTTTTTGACGACCAGCGCAAATTTTCCGAATACGGAGGATCCGATTTTCATACGCATTCCGTCCCGCTGGATATTCCTTCGCCCCGTGCGTTACTTCGTCCGCAGATACTCTTCCTTAAGCGCCACACAAATACTTTTGGCAAACAGGTAGCCCACCGGCAAAATCAACGTCAGCAGGAAGATGCCGATTGCGGCATACAGCTTTCGCGGGCCGACGGGCTTCTTTAACACATACGCCGGGTCAATAATCCGGACATGTTCGTAATCCTGCCCGTGCGAAAGCGCGATTTCCTCCCTTTTCTGCAACAACAGCAGGTAAACGCCCTGCAGAATCTCCTGCTGGCGTCTAAAGCCCACGTATTCATGTTCCAGCGCCGGAACGGTTTTCATTTTGTCGAGCAGTTTTTTCTCTTTCGCCCGCAAATCGGCCAGGGTCATCTCGCAACTTCGGTTCGCATTCTCAATAGCCAGATACACGCCGTTGCGCAGTTTGTCCACCTGTGCATTCATGCTCTTGAAGGCCGGGTTGTTTTCGTTGGAACTTTTCAGCAAGCGGTCGCGTTCCACGATGGCCTGGTTATAGGAAAGCACGGCGCCGCTGCCATTGCCGCCCGCTTCCCCCGCTTCCACGCTGCCGGCCATCAGCGAGGGTACGACTTCATACCTGTTGGCAGGATCCTTCACGTAGTCGTCCATCATGCGGATGAGATACGACTGCGCTTCCATTTCCACGATTTTAATCTGCAACTCCTTCATCTGTTCCGTATAAAACAGCACGTCCGATTCGAGCAACGTCATTTCGTTCCGCGTCTTGTATGCTTTCAGCGCCGATTCGACGTCTCTTAATTCCGACAGTACCGAGTCAATGCGCTGGTCTACAAAAGCCGTCATTGGCTCGTCTTTCGAACGCTTGAAGGATTTCGCATTTTCGTTGAATTTTCTGATCATGGTATTCAGCATGGCTTTGCCACGTTCTTTCACATGGTCGCTGCAACCCATCTCTATCATATTGGACGATTTCGAAAGGTCTTCAATCAGGAAGTTTTCGGCAAATTTTTCAGCTACCCAACTCACCGGAATACACGTGATGTTTAACTTGAAATCCCTGTCTATCGAAGCACCATTGTCAAAATCCAGCGTAAATTCCCCTCCCTTTGCTTTTATCTGCGCCGGCAACGAGGTAAACGTAAATAGTTCCTTCCAATCGTTGACCTTATTTATAGCCTTGACCGTTACTTTTCCGCCGGAGACCGAAACCTTAAACCTGTATTCGCTGTCCAGACCGGCCATGAATGCGGAATCCATCGACAGTTTCAGCGGTGCATCATGATACATTTTATAAAAGGAATACGGCCGGGTATATTCCACATTCAGCCCGAGGTCAAGAATCATGCGGGAAAACAGCCAGTTGGATGACAGAATCGCGATTTCATCTTCGATATTTACGCCCACGCCGCTGCCTCCGATGCCGAACGAGCGCATCAGTCCGGCCGCTTCGCCCATTCCCAGTCCCGATACGCTGACATCCTTGTCTTCCTGTATCTGGATGCGTGCCATGAAATCGAAGGTCTGCGGATAAAACACCAAATATAAAACGGCCGGAATGAGCGAAAAGAAAAAAGCCATCAGGAACAGCTTCCACTGATGCATGTAATGCACGAGGATGGTTTTCAGTCCCAACGATTCCGTATCCTTATTTTCCATAATTTCATTTTCCATAAGTTACGCGCTATTTGTTTCTTGCCTGACTGGTGATTGCCAGAATGATTGTTGAGATGACGTTGACGCCGGTCATAATCGTCGAGACAATTGTCAGCGTATACTGTTGCGCCGAGCTGTAATTGGCGTTTCTTATTTTGGCCTTGTTCGGTTCCACGTAGACCATGTCGTTTTGTTGCATGTAAAAATAAGGTGAAGCCATGATATTCGGGTCGGTGATGTCAAGGCGCACATGCTCTTTTTTGCCCTCGTTGTCACGAATCAGCAGGATGTTTTTGCGGTTGGCATTGATCGTCAGGTCGCCGGCCATCGCAATCAGATCCAGAACCGAAATGCGGCTGTTCGGGATGGTATACATGTTGGTTCGCGTTACTTCGCCGAAAATACCCACCTTGAAATTCACAATCTGTACATTGACTAAGACGTCCGGCGCATATTTCACAATCAGGTCCTGCAATTTCCGGTTGGCTTCATGCACCGTCAAACCCGCCAGATGTACCTGTCCCAGTACGGGGAAATTGACGTTTCCCTCCCGATTGACCAGATAGGAATACAGATTCTGCACACTCTGATTCATGTCCTTTTCGCCCTGCGGGTAATATCCGTATGCCGGGGGATTAAACGGCGCCACCACACTCGGATCCCATGACGAGACGCTGATGGTCAGCATGTCGTCGGCACAAATCTTTGTATTATAGGTTTGCTTCATTGCTTCCCATTGTTGCTGCGAAAGATTGTCGATCCCCTGAAAATAAGTCACATCCCTGGGAACCCTGCACGAGCCTGACAACAAAATAATACACAACATTAATCCTGCTTTACTTTTCATACAATTCTTCTGTTCAGTCTATAAAATAAATAAGGTAATCATATGACAAGCCCGCAAAGGCTCTTTGTCAAAATATCGTTCAAATAACGAAAGAAAGAAAGCGTTATTGTTATCACTGCAAATAAAATTCAAAGTATGAACGGGAAAAGACGCTACCCTCTACAAAAAACGGTTCATTCCGCCGGTTTTGCAATTCCGCCAATCGACCGGCAACCTAATCCCTCTTCCCGCGAAAGGTTATCCCTTTCATACAAAAGAGTTATCCCTTTGGGGTAAAAGGATTAACCCTTTTGAGCAAAAAGGTTAACCCTTTCCGGCATGAGATTCTCAACGGTTGGCCAATCCAATTCTCAATTACTGTTATACTTTATTTATTTCCTGTCCCTAAAGCGGTTCATAAGGGTGCATTTCAAATGGTCGCACCAACAGTCAAAATCCCAAGTAACGCGAAATAAATAACCTGTCGATGTGATTTCCACTGTTCAACAGGATTTTACGGGGGTGACGGGAATACACGCACGTAGAGACGCAAAATTTTGCGTCTCTGCAATCGCGGAGGACGGGGGGCTTTTCAGAGGTCAGTGCGACCATTTGAAATGCACCCTTCGTTATAGAGCCTTAAATAGTCCATTGAAACCCAAATCCAACTTCCCGAATTTCGGTTTTCTTAACCCAAAACCTTCGTTTGGGGGGTTAGAGAATCTGTATAGGATTCGTATAAGATTCGTATAGGATCTGTATAGGATACCCATAACCCTCTTTTTGACATTCGTCAATACATAGAAGTTATTTTTTGTTTCTGTATATCAATATCAAAAATTCAAAGGGTTACTCTCCATTCCATTGTCCGACACCTACGGGGTCGGGAATCCGGGTGCGGGTATCTTCTTCTACCGATATTTGAACCCTGACAACCTGAGTTCTGGATAAGAAATACCTGTTTTAGTCCCATGAGATACAACACTTTATTAACCGTAAGCTAAAGCACACAGTTAATAAAATGTCCTTCCTGTGGGAGGTCTTGTTACACTTTATGCATTTCCCATTTCTAAAATCTTTTTCACGCTTTCATTTTTTGAGCATGAAAGGATTCGCTAATCCCGTTGCAGTATAGCGGCAATTTGGTTGCGCCAGTCTTCGCCGTTTTTGACTAAACAGGTCTGAAAACCGAATTCTGCTGCTGTTTGCAGGTTGTGGAGGCTGTCTTCGATATACAGCGATTCGGCGGGACAGATGCCGCTGTCGCGAACCATGGCTTCGAAAATGGCACGTCCCGGCTTGACGCATTTCATCTCATAAGAGATATACAATTTGTCAAAATAGAACGTAATCGGATGACCGTCGGGCGAAAAGTCCGGCGTCCGCGCCCAGTCCATCAGAATAGGGTTGTTGTTGCTCAACAGGAAGAGTTGGTAGTTTTTGCGCAGTTCGAGCAGACAGTCTAACTTGTACGCTTCCGGCCTGGAAATAATGCTTTTCCAGGCGTGTTCGATGGCTTCGCGGGGAAGGTTTTTTCCGACATGCTCGCACAATAGCCGGCAGAACGTTTCCGCATCAATGGCTCCGCTTTCGATATCCAGAAAGATACCGCTATGATGACAGGAATCAATCAGCCGGTCGGCATCCGTCACGCCAATCGCCTCAAACTGCCGGACGGCTTCCTCGCGGTGGACATCCACCAGCACCCCGCCCATATCAAAAATGAGATTCTTAATCAATACAGTCAATTCAAACGTTCAAAAAATCAATGCACGTAACTCTCCCGCGCAAAGCATCCATTCATTCTCCATTTTCCGTCTGGCGAAGGCGTCCGTCCATGAAGTTACCGTATTCGGGTTTCAGCGGAAACTTCACCGGCGCATGGTCGCGCGTGGAGCGATAGATGGCGGTGAAAAGTTCTACCGTGCGACGGCCGAATTCACCGGTGATCAGCGGCTCGCGCTCCTCGTCCAGCGCCAGCAGGAAGTCTTCGATCTGACGTTCCATGTAATAAATGGTCGGGTCAATTCGTTGAAACAGATCGCTGTCCTCCTTCACCCAGCCTTCCAGCAGCGATTCTTCGCCGGGCACAGTCCACAGGTCGTTCACCGGCGGCTCAAGTACCGACGACATGCCGGCAATGAACATTGCACCGCCGTCGGTCTGTACGCCCAGAGAGGCGCCGTTGGAGCCGTGCACCTGTACTTTACCGTAGATACCGGGCTTCTGCGAATTGCTGACGATGATGTTACCGACGCCGCCGTTGCGGAACTTGACGATGGCTACTGCGGTATCTTCCACTTCGATGTACGGGTGGTTCAGGTTACGCCAGAGGCCGTATACTTCCTCCACTTCGCCCATGAACCAGAGCAAAATGTCCAGTTGATGAGGCGCCTGGTTGACTAATACGCCTCCGCCTTCCATGTCCCACGTGCCGCGCCACGGGTCGGCGTCGTAGTATGCCCTGTCGCGCCAGCCCAGCATGTTGATGGTTCCCAGCGCCGGCTCACCGATTTTTCCCGCGTCAATGGCCTTGCGGATACGTTGTACCGGGGCGTAGAAACGGCGCTGACTGACCACGCCCAGCTTCACTCCGGCCGCACGGCAGGCGTCGATCATGGCGTCGCTGTCCTCCAGCGTGGCCGCAAGCGGCTTCTCCACCAGTACGTTCGCTCCGGCCTGCGCCGCCTGTATCGTCACTTCCTTGTGGAAAGGATGCGGATTACAGACGATGGCTAAGTCTATGCTTTTTTCGCGAATCATTGTATCAATGTCGCTATAGGCCTCCGTGCCGTATGTTTTGGCAAATTCGCGGGCAGATTCCGGTGTGCGACTCCACACGGCCGACAGGGCGGCATTGGGCAGGTGGCCAATGGCTTTGGCATGAAGATGCGCCACTTTGCCGCATCCGATAAGGGCTATCCGATATTGTTTCATATTGATTTACGGAACAAGGATTACTTTATTCAAATTACCTTCTCTGTGATAGAGTCTGCGAAACCATTCTGCACCGTCCCGAAGGGGAGCGACGGCGGAAATCATCCCGTCCACGTTCAGCAAACCGCGGGCGATCATGTCGAGCACCAGTTCGTATTCTCCATTGATGGCGCAACTGCCCTGAATCCTGATTTCGGAAGTCACCACTTTTTGCAGGGGAAATTCGACGGCGGGGGTCACATTTCCCACCAGCACGGCCGTCGCACCTTTGCGTACGGAATCGATAAGCGTGTTGAGAGTGGCCGCAATGCCAACCGCTTCGAAGCCGGTATCGGCGCCGCGTCCCCTGGTATGAGTGCGTACGGTTTCGGCTACCGGCTGACGTCCGGAATGAATGGTCAGGTCTGCTCCGTACTTGACGGCCATCTTGAGCTTTTCGTCGTCCAGATCGACGGCTATCACGGGCATCGCCCCGGAAGCCTTGAGCATACCGACAATGAACGTACCGATCATGCCGCTGCCCAGTACCACGGCGCTGTCGCCGGCACGAATACCGGAAAGGCGCACCGCATGTGCCGCTACTGCGGCGGGTTCAACCATGGCCGCCTGCTCGAAACTGACCGTATCGGGTATGCGGTAGAGAATGTGCTGGGGCACGGTCAGGTATTCGGCAAAGGCGCCGTGACGTTTGTATTCTTTCGGCGATACGCCGATCACCTCGCGGCCTTCGCTCAGGTTGTAATGCCCTTTCAGCGTGTACCAGTCGTTCAATGGGTAGACGGTCGAATCAAACGTAACGCGGTCGCCGATTTTCCACGACGTGACGCCTTCGCCTGTCCGAACGATTTCGCCGGAGGCTTCGTGTCCCATGATGAGGGGCGGCTGACGGCGTCCGGTACTGCCGTCCAGGCCGTGCACATCGCTTCCGCAGATGCCGCAGGCTTTCACTTTGATCAATACTTCGCCCCAGGCCGGCTGAGGATCTTCGACCTCTTTATAGGTCAATTTGTTGTATTCTTCTAAAACAAGCGCTTTCATATTGTTTGTTATCCTTATACTATATGTAATGATATGTTCCGATTGGATGTGTCGTCGTCAAGCTGCCGGGTGAATCGCGGGTTGGCGACCTCCATCCCCAGCGGATTGACCAAATATTCGCAACGCCGGTTCGACGTCGTCGCTGCCGTCAACGGTCCGATGCCGCCACCCGCCGGCAGCAGGGCGCAAAGAAGCCTGTACGTTTCTCTCTTTCCTGCGTTCATTCTACCTGACCACGCCTTTCCGGAGGATGAGATTGGCAAAGCCTTCGGATTCGCTCGTGGCCACCACGCAATAGGCTTTCCCGGCACGTTCATAAAATTCGGGTTTTGGAATCGTCAGAAACGTTTTGTCACCGTCAGGCCAGGCGCTCAGTATTTCCCGGTACCGGTTCCATACGGACGGTTCCCGGTCTCCGCGATACTGCATCAGGACAGCCGTGAAATCTACGGCATAGTCGAGCGGAAAAAGCGGCAACACGGCTTCCAAAAGCGCGGTGATCCGGTGTCCGTCGGCGCGTACCAGACGCTGTGCATGTGAGGCGGCAGGGAAATTGCTGTCACCGAAAACGATTTCATCGCCGTGTCCCATTTCCGCCAAAATCTTCAGCAGGTCGGGTGACAGGATTGGATGGATTCCTTTTAACATAACGGTTGTTTATTATTATTTTGTCAGCCGGTGCAAAGGTAATTCAATAATTCAATAATTCAAGGGTTTCGACAGGCAATGTATATTGCTTGTCCATCCCGCGCAAGGCGTAACCTGTGAAATGCGAGATATGAAAAGCAAAAAAGAGGGATAAGTATCAACTGTTTTACTGTCGAATGCCGGTAGATAGCGGAACTATACTGCACGCGGTATAGTTTTGTGCATTGCCCGTTAGCATAGAAAAGGGTATCCGCCCACCCGCCTTCTTAGCCTCCTTCTTGCCCTCCTTTTTATCCGTCAGTTTTAACTCAATGTCATCAAGTTAAG
>JAITAY010000108.1 GCA_031283915.1 Tannerella sp. | reverse complement strand
TTAGCCCCATTCTTCCGGTGGCCGTCCGTTTGAACGGACGGAGACAGGCTGGTAGAAAAAGCGCTTTCATGGCCGGATAGACTGTTACACGGTATGTATTGCCCGGCCTTGCATTTCGGTTACCCGCTTTATTCGTTATAAAGCCTCTTTTTGGAATACCCACATAATTCATCATAGAGCCAATTTCTATCAACCGATTACGGCTCTTATCTTCAAAAAAAAGTGTCAAAAAGCTATTCTGTTTGATATCACAGCTTTTTGACACATCGGAATCGGGTAGGAAAAACTTTTATCTGTCGGCACATTTAAGCAAATCCGTACCTGCCTTAAACTTGACAACCTTATGTGCCGGAATCTGGACGTAAGCTTTGGTAGCAGGATTGATTCCTTTGCGGGCAGCCTTTTGAACCACGGAGAAAGATCCGAATCCCAACAGGCTCACTTTACCTCCTTTTTCGATCTCTTCGCAGATTGCTTCAATAAGTGCATTTACGGTTTTTTTCCCGAGCGTCTTGCTGATTTCGACTTTAGCCGAAACAACATTAATTAAATCTGTTTTATTCATAATGACTTTGTAAAATTAATCATATCCTCAATTAATAACTTCGGACACCTTATGTTGATAAACTATGTGAATTAAGCGCGACAAAAGTAGTGCTATTTCAACGAAATCAAAAACGAAATCGCCCATTTTGCGAAAAAATAACATTTTACACTCAGGGAATCTATCCGTTAGAAACAGAAAACAAAATGTTTCCATAGCAATACACCAGGTAGAGCCGTATCCAGCCGGTAAGTAATCACCGTTCATTTTCAAAAGGTCTGGTTTGGGACGGCTTCCTGCCGGTTCGATTTAAATAAAAACGACTGCTTTGACGGCAGGGACATTTTTATTGTATCTTTGCGCGGGAATTATTCATTTTATGTGTGCCATGTCAATAATCGAAACTATTCAACAACGTCGTTCCGTCCGCAGCTATACCGGCGAAGCGCTGAGCAGTGAACATGCCGGCCTGATTGTGAATTATATTGCCGGATTACAGGCGCCTTTCGGAGCGAAAGTGCGTATCCGGCTGATTCATGCCCTGTCCGGCGATTCTAAACCGGTGAAACTGGGAACTTACGGCTGGATTGGCGGAGCCGGGGATTACCTTCTGCTTGTATATAAGAAAGGAACGCTGGCTGAAGAAGGCGCCGCCTACCTGTTTGAACAAGTCCTGCTGTATTGTACCGGGCTTGGTCTGGGAACCTGCTGGCTGGGTGGTTCGTTTAGCCGGAAAGATTTTGGCCGGCAGGTGGAACTGGAACCGGATGAGAGACTGAAAATCGTTTCTCCTGTGGGTTATGCAAGTGAAAGAAAACGATTTGTCGAGACCTGGATCGTGGGTGCAGAGAAGAATCACCGCTCACGCAAACCGTTCGGGGCGAATTTCTTTCACGGGAATTTCTCGACACCGCTGACCGAAGAGGCAGCAGGGATCTATGCCTTGCCGCTGGAGATGGTTCGCCTGGCGCCGTCGGCCAATAACAAACAGTCCTGGCGCGTGACGCTCGAGGGCGCCGTACTGCATTTTTATCAGACCTTCTCATACGGCTTTTCGGCCATAGACCTGGGCATCGCCCTGTGTCATTTCGGCGAAACGTGCAGGGAAACAGGTATTGCCGGACATTTCGAGGTGATGGACGCTCCCCGGGAAAAAGACGCTGTCTATACGGTCTCATGGATTGGGAAGAAGAGGATTTGAGATTGTGAATCGGCAGCCTGTGTCGAACGAAATCACCTGGCGGCTGGAGCATGAGAAGCCGGCACGCTTGTTGTTGAAGTATGCCATCCCCGCCGTTGTCGGGACGATGGTCAATTCGCTGTACAACATCGTCGACCGGATCTACATCGGGCATGGCGTGGGTTCGCTGGCCATTTCGGGTCTGACGCTTACGTTTCCCATGCTCCTGCTCCTGCAGGCTTTCGGGATGCTGGTCGGCGTGGGCGCTTCCTCGCGAATTTCCATTTTCCTGGGAAAAAAAGACCTTCCGATGGCGGAGAAAATCCTGGGGAATGCGTTGCTGTTAACCTTTGCGGTCACGACGCTGACCGTCATTCCGTGCATGATTTGGCTGGAAGAGTTGCTGACATGGTTTGGAGGGAGCGAGCATACGATTCCCTATGCTGTGGATTATCTCTGCATCGTCATTCCCGGAAATATTTTCACTTCGCTGAGCTTCAGTTATAATTCTATCATACGGGCTTCCGGTTATCCGAAGAAAGCCATGATGACCATGATTGTCGGAGCTGTGATGAATATCCTGCTTGATCCCATTTTTATTTTCCGGTTTGATATGGGGATTCGTGGAGCGGCTGTGGCAACCGTGATTTCAATGGCCGTCAGCGCGGCGCTGGTAATGTGGCATTTTGTCAGCCGGAAGAGCCTGATACGCTTCCGCCGACACGGTTTCCGGTTCGACCGCCGAGTGGTGTGGTACATTGTTACGATCGGCATTTCACCCTTTTTGATGCAACTGGCCGGCAGTCTGGTCAACGTAATCATGAACCATTCCCTGCAGATCCATGGCGGAGATTTGGCGCTGGGGGCAAACGGGATCATTGTGAGTTTCGGCATGTTGCTGGTGATGCTGGTCGTGGGTATTGCACAGGGAATGCAGCCGATTGTGGGATTCAATTATGGCGCCGGCCATACGCGCAGGGTAATGGAAACCTTTCGTCTGGTGGTGATTACGGCGACGTGTGTGATGGGAGCCGGATGGCTTTGCAGTTTGTGCCTGCCCGAAGTGATTGTCAGGGCTTTCACCTCCGAACAGGCGCTGATTGATATTACGGCCAACGGTTTGCGACTCAATTTGCTGGCATTCGTTGTTGTAGGTTCGCATGTCACCCTCACTCACTTTTTTCAAAGTATCGGAGATACCGGCAAATCCATTTTTTTGAGCCTCAGCCGGCAAGTACTCTTTCTAATCCCTTTCCTGCTCATCCTTCCGTCGTTTTTCGGACTGGACGGGGTCTGGTATGCCGGGCCGCTCTCCGACACACTTTCCGCCCTCATTGCCTGGTTATTTCTGTGGCATCACGTGCGAAAACACCGATAAATCCCCAATGTCCGTCAAGCATAAAAGTCATCCGTTCGACCGGTGGAAACCGTGGACTTGAGAGAATGGAGAAACGGCGAATAACGAAATACCGGAAGACGCCCTGCCGCTACCCGACGCACACTAACGCCATGGCCTGACACCCCTATTACCGCACAAAAAGGCGATTCGCGGATGTAGTGCGAATCGCCTCAATCCAGCGACCGAACATGTATGCGGGGGGATATTTCTTCCAGATTATCTTTCACGCTTTTTCGATACGTCAGCACGGCTATGCGATAGTTTATTCCAAATCCGTTAAAAAAACAGACCCGTAAATGAATAGTTTATTTCCAGGCAGCTTCTAAATGAATGAATATTCGTTATTTCCCGTTTTTGTATTCGCTTTATGAATCTGTTGACGTTTATGCTTCGCCCTTGATGCCTCCAATCGGCGGAATAAGGTTGTCAAAAGACTTTATTTTCGCGCCTTTGGCCTGTTCGTCGAACTTGCGGATGTTGTCTTCCAGGGCATACAGCAACCGTTTTGCATTATCGGGCGTGAGAATGATGCGGCTCTGTACCTTTGCTTTGGGCACGCCGGGCAGCAGGCGTATGAAATCAATAATAAATTCCGACCCCGAATGGGCAATCACCGCCAGATTGGCATACGTCCCCTGCGCCATATCTTCCGTAAGTTCTATTTGAATCTCGTTCGATTTCTGATTGTCTTCCATATCGTTTTGTTTTAGAGTGGCAAAAGTACGCAAAAATGCCCGGAAAACCGGTCATGAAAAAATAAATATTTTGAAAGCTTGCCGCCTGCCGAAATATTTTATAGATTTGTGCCTGTTTTGCTGTAAACAGAAAAGAAATGAAATGAAAAAAATATTCGTTCTCACAAGTATATTGCTGGGTGGCGTGCTAATGGTGGCGGCGCAAACCCGGATCGAGAAAAAAGTGGCTACCAAAGCCAGCGGGTACAGTGTGACTTATTCGCTCCCGAAAACAACCCTGCTCATCAATGTGGAAGTGACAAAAACGACTTGCAAAGCCGGGCCTTACTACAAATATGCCGAGAAATATCTGGGCGTGGCGGACGCTATAGCAGAAGATCGTGTAAATTATGAATTGGGCAAGCTCACGCTGACAAACAAAGGCGTTCCCGATGCGGACAATGTATACACCGTTGAATTCAGGGCAGGAACAGTGGCTCCATACGTGTATCTGACCGAAGACGGGTTGTTATGCAGCATCAACGCCGAATATGTGCCCCCGGCGCCATCCGTCGAAAAGGCTGCGGAAAACGAAGAGGCTTCCAAGTCGTCTTCGGCGGTGTTTACCGAGGAACTGTTGATGGCTGGTTCAGTGGTGCGGCAGGCAGAAGTGGCCGCCAAACAAATCTTTCATATCCGTGAAAGCCGGATGGACATCCTGACCGGCGATTCGGAAAACCTCCCCCCCGACGGCGAGGCCATGAAGTTAGTCATTAAAAAGTTAGAAGACGAGGAAGCCGCGCTGACCCGTCTTTTTATCGGTATGTGCACGAAAGAAACGTCTTATTATGACATCACGCTTGTTCCGCAGGAAGATTTGGAAGAGGAAGTCCTGTTTCGTTTTTCGAGGAAACTGGGGATTCTGGACGCCGACGACCTGGGCGGCGAACCGGTCTATATCAGCCTGAAAGCCATCGAACGTGCGCCGGTACTGGATCCGAAAGAAGCGGAAAAGAAAGCCAAGCTAATGAAAGGACTGATTTACAATGTGCCGGGGAAGGCGCAGATAGAAATTAAATCGGGACTGAAAACGCTCTACAAGGGAGAAATACAGGTTGCCCGGTTTGGGACGACCGAAAGCTTGGCGCCGGTGCTGTTCGAAGACAAAAAAAATCCGGTAAAAATATTTTTCTATCCCGAAACGGGAGCCATCAAACAGATTATTCAATAACCTTCATAATTCACTTACTTACTCATTTAATCTATCCAAGTATATGTTCAAGAAGCATCCCAAAGGGTTACTGGCTGCCGCGCTTGCCAACATGGGCGAACGGTTTGGTTTCTACACCATGATGGCCATTCTGAGTCTGTTTTTAATGTCAAAATTCGATCTTTCGGAGACGCGGGCGGGTTACATCTATTCCGCATTTTATTTTTCGATATACATCCTGGCGTTTGTCGGAGGATTGATCGCCGACAAAACAAAAAATTTTAAGAAGACGATTCTGATCGGACTGATCCTGATGGCCTTCGGTTATCTGATCATCGCTATCCCGACCCCTACGCCTGTCCCGGCCAGTCAGTATGCAGTCATGCTGGGCATGTGCTGTGTGGGGTTGTTTGTCATTGCATTCGGAAACGGACTCTTCAAGGGAAACCTGCATGCGTTGGTAGGGCAAATGTACGACGATCCGAAATATTCCAACATGCGCGATTCCGGTTTTTCGCTGTTCTACATGTTTATTAATGTGGGAGCAATCTTTGCACCCGTCTTTGCCGTAGCTATCAGAAACTGGTGGGTCAATTCGCATGGATATGAATACAATGCCAACCTTTCCGAATTATGCAATCGCTATCTCGACGGCACGCTTTCGTCCGACGGACAGGTGTCTTTTCAGGCCCTTGCCGCTTCGGTAGGTTATTCGGGAACCGATTTGAACGCTTTCGCCAACGAGTATGCAGGCATCTTTGTAACCGGTTTTCACTATGCTTTTGCCATTGCCATTGTCGCCATGTTTATTTCGCTGTTAGTCTACGTCATGAACAGGAAATACTTCCCGAACCCATCCGTTACCAAAAAACAGTCGGCGGCAGGCTTGGAAGGCGGGATGAGCCTGCATGAAATGCGGCAACGCCTGTATGCGCTGTTTGCCGTGTTTGCCGTAGTGATATTCTTTTGGTTCTCATTCCATCAGAACGGGTTGACGCTGACTTATTTTGCCAAGGACTTCACGGACGTGAGCAACATCCATATCAACCTGGGATTTACCACCCTGATCGGGGTTGAACTGTTCCAGTCGGTCAATCCCTTCTTTGTCGTGTTCCTGACGCCGGTGATTCTGGCTGTTTTCGGAGCTTTGCGTGTGCGAGGCAAGGAACCGTCCACACCGCGGAAAATTGCGATCGGGATGTTTATTGCTGCGGCAGCGTATGCCTTGATGACGTTCGGCTCCACGGGTCTGCCCGCCAAAGCGGAGGTGACACTGGCCGGCGGACTGACAGACTCGGAAAAGGTAACGCCGTTTCTGCTGATCGGGACGTATTTTATCCTGACGGTTGCCGAGCTGTTTATCAGCCCGCTGGGGATTTCATTTGTATCCAAGGTAGCGCCGTCCAGATACCAGGGCATGATGCAAGGCTTGTGGCTGTGCGCTACGGCCGTCGGCAATTCCCTGCTGTTTCTGGGAGCCATTTTCTACGAGAAATATTCCCTGACTGCCACATGGTCGATTTTTGTAGGGGTTTGCCTGATATCCATGTGCCTTATGCTGGCTATGCTGAAATGGCTGGAACGGATAGCCAGGTAGATTTTGATAATTATCTGTGCGCGGTGTAATAGGCGCTATTTTTACCGGGTTTGTCCACGCATGACACGAAAA
>JAITAY010000082.1 GCA_031283915.1 Tannerella sp. | reverse complement strand
TGGGGGGGGGATTGGGCTAAAGCCCTGCGGAGGCGCTGTTACACTTTTTTTTCTAACCACTAACCACCTCTTTATGCATAAAACAATACCGCGTGCAGTATAACTACTAACTACCCCTTTATGCACAAAACGATACCGCGCGCAGTATAACAACGCCTGTTTTTGCGCAAAATCTTCCCGCGCAGTATAAATAAAATATAACGCATTAAAATTCCGCAGGGACTTGGGATGACCCATTCGCAATTACGGTTATACTCTGTTTGTTTTCCATCCCGAAAGATCGAACGCTTTGCGTTCAAGTCAGTTCCAGCCCTTTTGTTGCCGTATCCCGGCCAAGTATTTCGGCGCAGGTGAAAAAGGAGGTTACCGAAACACCCAGTATGCCGTGCAGGTTCAGGTTTTGCCCTGTCAATAAGAGGTTGGGGATGGGCGTTCGCGGCGTGAGCACGGTATACATCGGCCGGGTGCAGTCTTTGCGGATGCCGTAGGCCGAACCTTCCACCGCATTGGTGTAGGACATGTAGGAAAGCGGCGTACTCATATACATCTTTTCCACCGCGTCGCGCAATCCGGGAATCTGTCCGGAGGCCAACCGGATGCAGGCTTCCGCCCGGTCGGCTTTCAACTGTGCATAGGCTTCGCCCCGCCTGCCGGGCGGCAGGTCTTGCCAGGGCGCCACCTCGCTCCAGGACATCGGCGTGAGGATGTCCAGCGCCGGCGCACAGGAGCCTGTCTCCGGCGGATAATAACTGATCATTACGCACTTCAGGCCGTCTTCCGGACGGTCGTGCCAGCCGTCCGACCGGTGATCGTGCACGAACACGTTCCGGTTCCGGTAAGGCACGCTGCCCGGTTTCAGCCGGAGGTGCAGCGTAAACATCCCGAACGTATTCGGCAGCGAGGCAATCCGTCTCCGGTAGATGTTCCGCAGCAGCTTCGTCTCGTCCGTCAGCGACAGCGTGTAGGCCGGATGCACGTCCGAAATCACCCAGCGTGCCGACAGCCGTTCCTCGCCGTTCACCTCGACCGTCGCCAGCCGTCCGCCCGCCTCTGTCAGGCGCGTCACTTCCGCCCGCGTCCGCACTTCGCCACCCATCGCCCGCAGATGTTGCGACAGCCGTTCGGCTATTTGCGATCCGCCGCCGCGCAGCCGCCATGCGCTTTGAATAAAAGCGCTGTTGATCTGTGCAAACACGTAGAGCGGCAGCGTGTCGGCGCGTAATTCCATTTTCAGCGACGTGCCCGCAAGGACTTTGCGAAGCAACGGGTCGTCCGTCGTTTCTTTCAGGAAGTCAAAGGCCGACTGCGCAAAGAGGGAAGTGGTATAGAGTTCGTCTGCATGTCCCGGCGTAAAGGCATCGAACAGGTGTTCGCCGACGTGCTTCAGAAAAGCGGCATAGGCCGCCAGCTCGTTGCGCCGGGCGGGAAAATGCCGTGCCAGCGTGTCGGCGAAACGTTCGTAGCCGTTGGCAAAGGCATACGCCTTTCCGTCGATGATTACTTCGTCGAAGGCCGCCTGGTCCAGCGGATACCAGGGCAAGTCCAGCAATCCGAAATAACGGAACAGCCGGTGTAGCGGCTGACCTTCTCCCAGTCCGCCGACATAGTGAAAACCGGTGTCGAACCGGAGGTCGCCGCGTTGAAACGTTTGCAGGCATCCTCCCGGCTGCGCATGGCGCTCCAGCACGCACACTTTCATGCCGTGTCCGGCCAGGATGTAACCGCACTCCAAACCGCCCAAACCGCTGCCTATAATGATTACGTCGTATGATTCCATCTTTCCTGAAGTTTTCGATTCAGTTGTTTTCCTTCCACGGGTATTTTTCCGCCGGATAATATTGCAGCGTCCTGTTCACATGCGCGACATGCCGTACCCGCGGTTGCATGGCTGCCCAGTCATGCGAGACGAGGATCACGGCTGCCCTCCGGCTGAAATCGTCCAGCAACGTATAGAGTCGCTGTTCGAATCGCCTGTCAACGTAGGTGTCCGGCTCGTCGAGCACCAGCACTTCCGGCTGCGACACGACGGCACGCCCCAGCAGTACGCGCTGCAATTCGCCGCCGGAAAGCTCGCCGACGGCCCGTTTCGCAAACGTCTCTACCCCCATCTGTGCAAGGACTTCATCAATCCGCTGCCTGTCTTCGGCGGAAAATCGCTGCAACGGTCGCCTCCCGGCCATCAACCCCGACGCCACTGCTTCGCGTACGGAAATGGGAAAACGTCTGTCCATGCGGCTAACCTGCGGCAGATAACCGATGCGGAGGGTGGAAACCGGCCGGCTGTCGCGGTAAAAGTTTACGCACCCTGCCGACGGTTTCAGCAATCCCAGCATCACCTTGAGCAGCGTGGTCTTCCCGCCTCCGTTCGGGCCGATGATCCCCAGGAAATCATGCTCCCGCACAGTCAGCGACACGTCATGCAGAACGGTTTTCGCGTCATATACTGCCGTCATATGCGTTATTTCGATTCGCTTTTCCATCGTTCGGTTCGGATTCGGGGTTCACAGCAGGCTTCGCGCAATCAAAATCATCTGTTCGCGCCAATGTACATCCAGCGGGTTGATTGTCACTACCCGGGCGCCGATTTCCTTCGCTACCTGTTCGGCATGTTTGCGGTCAAATTCCTGCTGCACGAACACCACCCGTACGTTCGCTTCCCTGGCACGGTCTACCAGCGTTTTCATCGAAGCGGCCGAAGGCTCTCTGCCTTCCGACTCGATGGCCAGTTGCGTGAGGCGAAACTCGTCGGCAAAGTAGGTCAATGCCGGGTGGTGGATGATAAACGTTCTGCATGTCAGCGTATCCAGCAGTTCGTGCAGCACACGTTCCGTCCCGTCGATTTCCCGGAGCAACTGCCCGTAGTTGGCGCGATAGACCGCTTCTTCCGCCGGGTCGAGGCTCACGAAGGCCTGCAACGTATTGCGGGCGATGATGCGTGCGCCGGCCGTCGCATTCCAGATATGCGGGTCTTCCTTGCAGTGAGCGTGATGAGCGTAGGCATGTGCTGCGCCGTCTTCGTGCGCCGCGTCGTTCCTTATCCAGCAAATGCCTTCGGACAGATCGAAAAATGCCAGGTGCGGGTTATTCTCCCGTATGGTCTGCATCCACGCCTCTTCGAATCCGATGCGGCCGATCCGCAGATAAGCTCTGCTCCGGGCCAGGCGTATCATTTCGTGCGGTGCGGGGTCATACGTCTCCGGGCTTTGACCGGCGGGCACTACCGTATGAACGGCAAACCGGTCGCCGGCGATTTTCTCCGCAAAATAGCGTTGCGGTTCGATGGTCACCGCCACGCTCTGTTCCCGTACTTGCGCACGGTTGCATCCCGCCAGCAGCAGGCAGGGCAGCAGATACAGCGCCAGCCGTCCTTTCACCAGCCATTTTTTTCCGAGGTGGCGTACCGAATACCAGGAGGCAAGCAGGCCGATCAGAAACACCGTCGTTATGATCGCCAGCAGATCCGTTGCGGCCAGTTTCACCGGGTAGTTGTCGTTCATGAACAGCCCAGAGCTGCCGAGTTTGAGCAGGCCGTATTCCTGCTGGACGAGACACAGAATCACACCCAGCGTCATGCCGGTCAGTGCGCCCAGCATTGAAATCAGGCATCCTTCGAACAGGAAGATCCGGCGGATGAGCCGGTCGCCGGCGCCCATGCTGCGCAACATCCGTACATCGTCCTGCTTCTCAATCATGAGCATGGACAGCGAACTGACAACGTTGAACAGCGCGATCGCCAGCACAAAAGCCAGAATGAGGAAGGTCATCCATTTTTCGGCCTGCATCATTTTGTATAACGCTTCCTGCTGCTCATACCTGTCCTGTACCAGGAAACCGTCGCCCAGCAACGTGCGGATACGTTTTTGCACCGCCTTGATGTCGGCCCCGGACGCAAGTTTCAGTTCGAGCGCGGACACTTCCGTTTCGTAGTGCAACAGGGTACGTGTCAGAGCGAGAGGCAGGAGCATGTAGTTTTCGTCATAGTCCGGCTGATTGATGCAGAAAACGCCTCCGATGAAGGCATATTCCATGCGGTATGAATGCAGCGGATTGGCCAGGTCCACTTTCCGGTTGCGAATGGGCGCGTAGATTTCCAGCGGAGCGACAAACCCGGCGTTCACACCCAGCGTCGAGGCCAGACCGATCCCCAGTACGGAACAGGAGGTTTCGCCTTCCTGTAAAATGAATTTCCCGTCTATCAGCAACATATCGATCTGCACCATGTCCCGGAACGAAAGGCTCACGCCCTTGGCCACGGCAATGACCTGCCGCCCGTTGTAGCGCACCAGCACGTGATCTTGCAAGACTTCCGTACAGACAGCCACTTCGGGCATCTCGCGGACTTGCCGCATGGCATCGGTTTCCGGGTCGAACACTTTTGCCGTGACGGGCGTGATTTTCAGTTCCGGGTCGAAATTGCCGAACCTGGAGGCCACCAACACTTCGAATCCGTTGAATACCGACATCACGCATACCAGCGCCATCGTCGCAACCATCACACCGCAGACCGATATCATGGAAATGATATTGATGGCGTTGTGCGATTTTTTGGCAAAGAGGTAGCGGCAGGCGATGTAAAGCGGCAGGTTCAAACGGCGTTATTTTTTCAGGAGTTGATCAATATGTTCCACGTAATCCAGCGAATCGTCGAGGAAGAAACTCAGTTCCGGGATTTTACGCAGTTGCATACGCACGCGCTGTCCCAGGTCGTAGCGGATCGTCCGGTTGTTATACTCGATGGCTTCTATCAGTTCCTGTCCTTTTTCCGGGGGGAAGATGCTGAGGTATACTTTCGCCACGCCCAGGTCGGCGCTGACACGTACGGCGCTGACCGATACCAGCGTACCCCGCATGTTTTTTGTTTGTTTGAGGAAAAGGTCACCCAGTTCCTTCTGGAGCAGTCGCCCTATTCTGTTCAATCTTGTTGCTTCCATATTACATGTAATCAGCTAAATGATTTTCCGAACGGCAAAGGTACGCATTTTTGAGAGAAAACGATTCCTTCCCGACGTTTTCGGCTGATGCTCTCAAAACATGGTTCCTGAATGAAACCGGGCGTTTACGCTGGACGGGGAGGGAGAAGATCCCGTGTTGAAGATGAAGTTCCCGGGCGATTTGCCAAACCCGATTCGGTTGATCTCCGAAGACAGCTCTTCAAAAGGCGCAACATGTATCTTACGGTCGCATCGAACTGCGTAGCGGCGACAAAGGATTTCAAATTCGCCCGACAATGAAAAAAACAGGTCACATCCTGCCGCTTACCGTTTTTACCAGATGGCCGGTTGACTTAGGAGCTGTTCAAGAACCTGACCGTGAATCCGGTCATTGCTCCCAGTGCATACGGCAAGGCGTCCTCATCGACGTCGAACCTGTCATTGTGATGCTCGGCGCCCGTACCCAGTGCGGCATTACCCGCTCCAATCAGGGCAAATACACTGGGGGCAAGCGTGGCGTATTTTGAAAAGGGTTCACTCGCATACCAGTTATTTCCGGTAACCAGTTTTCCGGGAAACAGTTCGCGGACGGCTTCACGAGCCATGTCCGACAGCGTGGCATCGTTCACGACAGGCCCGAGCACAATGCCGGCCTGCCGGAGCAATACGGTGCAGCGATGTGCCCGGGCAATGTTTTCCGCCATTCGTGTTATCACCCGGACGGCTTTTTCACCTTCGTTCCTGTCAAGAAACCGCAGGGTTCCGCCAATGAATACGGAATTGGGAAAAACGTTGTTGGTTTCTCCTCCGTGTATCCGGGATATTCCCAGCGAGACGGTTTTGGTGACATCCAGCTGATTGTGCCATGCAACAGAAATGCCGGTGAGAACATGCGCCGCGGCAAAAACGGGATTGATTGACAGGTCGGGACGCGAAGCGTGTCCTCCCCGTCCGGTCACATCAAACTCGACACAGGCCATTCCCGCCATTATCGCTCCGCTGTCTATACAAATCTCGCCTGCCGGCATTGCGGCATAGACGTGATTGCCGTAAATGGCATCCGGATGCAGGTGTGCCAGAGCTTCAAGCATGTCGTCTACCCCTCCGACGATTTCTTCGGCCGCTTCGAAAATGAAAATGATTTTGCCTCTCAATTGATCTTTTATGTCGCAGAGGATCTGTATGGCGCCGAGTAATACGGCCATGTGCGCATCATGACCGCAGACATGCGAAACGCCTTCTTTTTGGGAAATCCATTTCTTTCTCTGTTTCAGGTTGTACGGGTGTTCCTGAACAGGCAGCGCGTCCATATCTGTCCGCAGGCCAATGGTCTTTCCCGCACGTCCGGTATCCAGTACGGCAAAAAATCCGGTATCCGATACCATCGTGACAGGTAATCCCCGTTTGGCAATCTCTGCCCGCAGAAATTTAGAAGTTTCATATTCCTGTAGCGATTTTTCCGGATGTTCGTGCAGGTACCCCCTGATTTTCCGGATGTAAGGATCTGTCGTTTTTATCTTTTGTAATAATATGGACGGTTGCATGAGATGAGATAGATGTGTATAGCGGCAGAGGCTTTTCTTCAGCATCCTTCGCGGGATTTGTCACCAATAGAGAATCGCATCTGTTTTCTTCGTATTCATTCTATACTTTACGCGGTATGATTTTGTGCAGGTGCATATTTTCCCCGCAGGGGAATCCTGTCAATAGAAAAACGGGTATCCCTTTTCCCTGTTCCCCGTCAGGGGATTCATAAACAGGAGGTGAATGCCTTGACGGGCAATGCACTAAACTATGCCGCATGCAGTATAACTAAACAGTACGGTGGATAAATATCGTTCGCCGGTGTCGGGAAGGAGAACGACGATTTTCTTTCCCGTATTTTCCGGTCGTTTGGCAATCTGTATGGCGGCATACGCGGCCGCGCCCGAAGAAATGCCGACCGGCAGACCTTCGACCAGCGCCAGCTGACGCCCGGTTTCAATCGCATCTTCATTTTCTACCGTGAAGACTTCGTCCACAACCCGGGGATTATAGTTTTCCGGGATGAAGCCCGGGCCGATGCCCTGTATCTGGTGTGGCCCGGGAGCACCCCCGGACAGCACGGACGAGCCAGCCGGTTCGACGGCTACAATCTTCACGGCCGGGTTGAAGAGTTTGAGCACTTCACCCACGCCGGATACGGTTCCACCCGTCCCTGCACCACCGACAAAAATATCCACGCCGCCATCCGTATCTTTCCAGATTTCCACACCGGTCGTATTTCGGTGGACTTCCGGATTGGCGGGATTTTTCAACTGTTGCAGAATGATGGAATTAGGAATGGCTGCGTGCAGTTCTTCCGCCCTGCGCAGTGCGCCGTTCATTCCTTCGGATCCGGGCGTCAGTTCCAGTTGAGCGCCGAGAGCTTTCAGCAGTATGCGCCGCTCGAGGCTCATCGTTTCGGGCATCGTCAGGATGCTGCGGTAACCTTTCGAGGCCGCCACCAGTGCAATAGCAATACCCGTATTCCCGCTGGTCGGTTCAATGATGGTACTGTCGCGGTTGAGCAGTCCCCGCCATTCGGCGTCTTCAATCAGGGACAGTCCAATCCGGTCTTTCACACTGCGACCGGGATTAAAATATTCCAGTTTGCCGATGATTTGCGCGTCCACGGCATACGCTTTTTCAATGTTGGTCAACTCCAGCAGGGGAGTGTTACCAATCAGTTCCGTAATGTTTTTTGCTATCTTGGCCATATCTGTTTTTATTGCATATTTTCGTTTGCGGCATCCATACTTTCATCTGTAAATCACTAAAGACATATTATTGTTACCTGTCGCCGGAGCTTAACTCAAATGAAATTGGTTTGCCGCAGGCTGCTGAATCATACCGGGGCTTGCAACCTGCGCAAACCATTTCCTTTTGAGTATAAAACCAGGCGTCGCCAATTTAAAACCAGGCGTCGCCAATTTAAAACCAGGCGTCGCCAATTTAAAACCAAGCGTCGCTAATTTAAAACCAAGCGTCGCTAATTTAAAACCAGGCGTCGCTAACTTGAAACCAAGCGTCGCCAATTTAAAACCAGGCGTCGCCAATTTAAAACCAAGCGTCGCTAATTTAAAACCAAGCGTCGCTAACTTGAAACCAAGCGTCGCCAATTTAAAACCAGGCGTCGCTAACTTGAAACCAGGCGTCGCCAACCGGTATTCAAACAAAATTGGCTTGCAACAAGCTGCTGAATCACATGGCTTACAACCTGTGCAAACCATTTCCTTTTGAGTATAAGCTCCGGCGGGAAGCTGCAAGCTTTGAGCGGTGGACATCTCCGTCTTTCTAAAAAAATGCTCTTTACCGAATTTCAATGATTATTCCAGCGTGATAAATCCGCGTCCGTTCGAGACGGTCACCTTCGTGCCGAGCGTTGCGGACTGTTTCGTGATACGCTCAAAAACCCGTTTGGCGACTTCCGGCGAAGCGGGGCCGGGAATCCCGGCACGGGTATGGAATGCCCTGGTTTCGGGTTTCTTTTCCGCATCGGGGCCTTTGGCCCATAAGAGTGAAATAGGGTCGAGAGCGATTTGCTTCAGCTTTCCGTCAGGACTGAAAATCAGTTCGTAGACGACGCTTTCACGGGTTTCCTGCCGCCAGGGCCGATAGATGGGATTGTCCGTGCCATCGGGTTCGGAATATATCCAGAGGTCGGAATTGATACTGTTTTTCGGCAACCCGGCCTGTTCGTACCGTTCTTCCGGCTGTACGGGCTGTACATGTCCGTCGAAAGCAAAATTGCCGACGCCATAGAAGATGGGTTTACCCTTGTACAGTTCGACGCCTCGCGGATCCATCGGCCCGTGGTTGGCAAAAACATCCGCGCCTTCGTCAATGGCCTTGTGCGCGAAATCTTCCAGGAAATCGGCCGATTTGGACTTCGTGTAAGGCGATCCTTCGTGCGCGTGAATGGTTACAATCACCCAGTCGGCCTGCTGCCGCGCGTCCCGGATGGAAGCCAGCAGTTCTTCGACGTCTTGCCGGTTGGCCTGCGTGTGTACGGAGGGTTCGTCGCCGGCCTGATAGACGGCTTCGCCCAGCCGGACAGTGGGACTGTCGTTGCCGGTGCCGGTGCGGAAGGCTGCGGGACGCCCCAGCAGGGACACCTCACGCAATACGTTCAGCGTTTCGGGTTTTACGGTATAAGTAGTTTGATAGCGCAGCGGATTAATGCCGAAGCGTCCGGGCAGGTCGGCACGCTGCCGTCCGGCCCAACTTCCCGGCAGGAGAGTCGAAGAGATGGCAATCAGCGCCACCCGGCCATGCTGCGTGTCGAGAAACCTCGGTGCGCGAGCCAGCGCCAGGTTTTCGCCGGCGCCGGCGTAGACCAGCCTCCTGTCATGAATCGCCTTTACGGACGCACGCAATCCGGCTTCGCCGTAATCAAACGAATGGTTGTTGGCTACGGAAAACAGATTGAATCCCGCCCACTTGAATTCGTCCAGAATCCAGTCCGGCGAATAGAGGTAAATCCCGCCCGACCTGAAGGCGTGTGAGCCTGGCCCCGGCGCGGGATAGAGTTCGGGCTGAACCTGCGATTCGATGTTCAGAAAGGCGGCGTCAGCCGTCTGAATCCGTTTGTAGAAGGCAAGATAGTCCGGATCGTCATAGATGGAAATTTTCTGATGCAGGTTGCAGTCTCCTGCCAGCACCAGCCGGAAATCTCCGCTTCCCGATTGCGCCGGCAACAGCGTGGCGCAGAGGGAAAAAATCAATGTCACAAGGAGCTTTTTCGCATCCTTCAGGGTGTTGATTTCAACACCTTTCCTGTTGATAAAATTCGTCATCATGTTTTCAATTTTAATTCATTGTTTTATATTACGATAATAAAGAAAGGCTGCAAAAAAACGCCTGACAATGCCGCGTGCGTTTTGCGGCATTCATTTGTAAATTGCAGCCGTTATACAGTTTTCAATCAGTATCCGGGATTTTGTTCCACATCGGGATCAGAGAATATATCCGACTGAGGAATGGGAAATACCCAGAAATTCGTATTGGTCACTCCGAGCACATCGCCCGCTCTTTTTGTTCTGACCAAATCGAACCAGCGATGAGCCTCAAAAGCAAATTCCACGTTATTTTCCTCTTCAATGGCTTCGATGATTTTGTCCTGACTGGTAAGGTCTTCCCATCGAGGCACATCGGCTCTTTCGCGAACGGCGTTCAAATCCTCTGCGGCTCCGGCAAGATCGGGCGTTGCCTTTTTGGCTCTTGCTTCGGCGCGAATCAGGTAAAGCTCGGCAATACGTATGATGTAAAGCGGGTCAAGTCCGGTCGTATTGCTGTACAGGGCAGCGTGCAGGGTATAGCCCGTACCGCCCGTCAAGACACTTCGGCTTCCTCCGACAGCCGGATCGTTCAGTTTTTCGACTATCTTGTCAGAGGGTTTGAGAGAATGCGATCCTCCCAGAGCGCTTGGCAGCCAGGTACTCCAGTAACCGTTTTTGTCATTGAGCGAATAGGTGAGCTCAAAAACGGACTCCTTCGACAGAAATGGCGGAGTGAAAAAGTTTTTGTATGGCTTTACCAGTTCATATTTGCTGTTAGCGATGACTTCGGTAGCGTACCGTTCGGCGTCTTCCCACTGTTCGCGATAGAGATGCAGCCTGGCACGCAAGGCTTTTGCCGTGCTTTTCTGCGCCCGGTTTCTGGTTGCCGCGTCGTCGGAAAGGAATTTTTCCGCTTCGACGAGATCGGCCAGCACCTGGTTGCAGGTTTCGTCCAGCGAACTCCGCCTGATGCCTTTGATTACCTCCAGATTGTCGGTTGGCCTGGTTTGAACCTGGACGCCGCCCCATCCGCGAGCCAAATCAAAATATCCCAGGGCACGAATAAAATAAGCCTCACCCAGAATTTGATTTCTTTCCGAATCGGAAAGCTGGGAGTCGTTGATGGCCTGAATGGAGGCGATAATCGTATTCGTGATGTTGACAGCCCGGTAGATGCTTCCGTAGGTGGAAACGACGATCGAATGATCGGTCGGCAGGGCGTGCTGGTTTAGCTGAAAATACGAACTTACAGAGCCATTGGCCACTGCATTGTCTGCCGATGCTGTGGCAAGAGTCACGAAATTGCCGTTGTATCCCTGCAATTCATTGTATGCGCCGATGATGGCGGCACGCAACGTTCCTGCGCTGGAGATAGTCGGATTTCCGGCCGGAATGGCATTGTCGGGAGTAAGATCCAAAAAGCTTTCGCACGAAATGAGAGCAAACAGGAACAAAAAAACAGTTGCTCTTCCGATGAATGTATTTATAGTCTTCATATTTTTTATATGTTAATTGTATGTACCATCAAAAAGTCAGGTTTAGCGAAATCTGCCAGGTTCGCGGTTGCGGAACGGCCGCCCAGTCATAACCTTGCGTATTTTGGTTACTGCTTTGGGCGTTTACTTCCGGATCCAGTCCTCCGTATTTGGTGAAAGTCAGGAGATTTGAAGCGGAAAGCGTCGCCTTTAGCTGACTGATATGCCATTGCGAAGTAATCTCCTTCGGAATGGTATAACCCAGCGAGAGGTTCTTGCGCCGGATAAAAGAACCGTCTTCGAGCAGGCGGTCACTCACGTCGGTCACTACTCCGCCATAGTTATTGGCCGGACTGCCGATTTGGTTAATGTCGCCTCCATACGTAGTCATGCGGGGGATGTCGGTGATGTCGCCGGGCTTTTGCCACCGTTCGAGTTGCCTGGGAAT
>JAITAY010000346.1 GCA_031283915.1 Tannerella sp. | reverse complement strand
CTTACCGTCGTTTAAAGATTTCTCCGCCCGTCCGATAAACCAGCCGACTTGTCCGACATTCTCCGCAATATATTGGGTTTCCGAAAGGAGGCAGTCTTTATATTCCTTTTCGCCTGTGGTAAGGAACAGTTCCGCAGCAGCGTGTATTTTTGCTGCTCTGGCACGATTGCTTCCATCCGTTGTCTTGAAAATGGCACGGGCCGCCTCCAGCGCCTGAACGCTCAGCGTGTCGTTAAAGCCCTTCAACACACGCGAAACGGCAGCCAGTTCTGCGGCCGTCGTCAGTTCGCGGTAGGGATTGTCTTCCGTGAACACCCAGCGGTCGTCGCCGTTGCCAGTCACTCCGTCCGTCATGGCGCCGGCATCTCCCAGCATGACGTATTGACGCAGATCATTGCAAATGATACCGCGATACAGGCGTCCCAATGCGCGATAAGCGCCGACAACCGACAGTGCGCTATGTTCTATCTGCTGCAAAATGTCCGGCTTGCCGTCGGGCTGATGTATTTCCGTAACGCGGTTGATCTGGTCGATAGAGGTAGCGTCATAATTTATCTTGAAAGCCTCATAAGCCAGCGCCAGTATATAGGATTCTCCGGCCTGCGATTCTACACGCAGATCGAAATCGCCGGCGTCATGCCAGCCTCCTCTGTCAAGACCTTTCACGATGTCGCCGGGGCTGTATTTTGTCAGGGTGGAAGGGCCTTGCTGATAGCCGTCGATATGATTGTAATCGACAGGAGCCATCCGTGCATCGTCTTCATGGCAAAGATCATGCCACACACGATACTTCTCATTCACACGCATGTGACACATTTGTACGGGAAGAAAATACTCCAGTACCGGTTGCCAGACGCCTCGTGCATAGACGTCGCCGGCGATACGGAAAATGGCCGAGACAGATTTGCCGTAATGTATCTGGTACAATCCTTCATCCTTTACATCCGAAAAGTCAAATTTCAGATAGTCATAGCGAAGAAACTGTCCCCACTCCTGCGCCGGAGCTGATACTGTTTCCTGCATGCCGTTTTCCGTTATTTTGTAAAGGACGGGATTGTCGTGCCCTGTATACTGTCTGTCCAGTTCGATGATTGCAACTTTGGGCTGATCGGGATGATACCCTATTTGCGAAGTCTGAATAACCGGTTCGTACACCCAGTCGCTTACCACATTGGGAGTAATTACCCATTTGACGGCGTCTTTGGTCGCTCCGGCGGGCGCTTCACTCCGGATAACAAACCATCCGTTGTTATGATTCATGCGTCCGTCATACAATTTGAGTTCCGTTCCTTTGGATTCGACAGTGAGTTTGTTATGCGGATCGTCCGGACATATTGTAAAACGTTTGCCTGTGGCATAAGGTTCGGCGACAATATCATCTGCAATAATCGGATTGTATCCATGATTATGGCCTGACAGATGCTCCCTGTCTGCTTTGGGATCAGGAGTGAAATTCCCCGTGTGCAGATAATTGGCCGGTTGCGACAATGTCGGGCCGTTGGGCTGTTGCGGGAAGATGCCCTGCTTGTGATCCATTATCCAGGGCTTTCCGAACAAGGCTCCGGGACACAGTTCGAGATTGAAACCTACTTTACCGAGCCATTCGGCGGGAACGGGACGGTCTAAATCGACCGTAACAATCACCGATGCGCCTTCTCCTTTCACGCTGACCTTGTAGTTAAACACAAAATCGGGATAAATCATCGGATTAAATCCTTTCAGATGTCTGGATGAATCGGGGAAACTCAGAGATACAACAATCTCATTTATCGAATCGTTCAGGTCACGCTTGCGTTGAACGGGGACGGGTTGCCACTGTCCGGGCGCAGGTTCGAAACGAATATCTCCGTTTGTAGCTATGCGGTTGCCATGCATAATGACGCTGACGCCGCTCTGATGTCCTTCCGGATAAATGTCATCAAAAGCCATTACATCTACTCCCCTGTTCCGGAAGTAACCGGAACTTGTGTTCAATTGAAACTCCTGCGCCTGTAAAAAGACATGTCCGTTCAAACCAAGAACACACAAAAAATAAAATAATTTCTTCATATCAAATAATAATTAATAGATTCATAAAAAAGAGGATGCGTCAAAAATTCTGTTGATCCCGTCATGCCGGAAAACAATGTTTAAATTTCCGACACATCCTCATCTTTCAGGATTAATATCCCGGATTCTGATCGTTTCCGGAAAGCGCACTGTTCATGTTTATTTCGATTGTGGGAATCGGATAAAGCATGTGAGCCTTGTTAAAATCAAATGTTCGTCTTGTATGAATGGCATTATCGTCAAACGGAAGGTCGTTTTTCGGATACTCGGCATTCAGGAACTGCTCGGCCATTTCGGTGCGGCAAAGGTCGTACCAGAAAGAATATTCGGCAAAAAACTCATGCCTGCGTTCTGCGGTCAGCGCCACTTTCCATACGGGCGCAGTGTAGGGCGCATATTGATAGGGCGTTTCGTAATACTCCTTTTCATATATTCCGACAAAACCGGTTTGATTCCAGTCTGTTTTGATTTCAATCAAATTACCCTGTCCGTCTTTTTCGAACCCTGAAAATTTGTTGACATATCCGCCGATATGTCCGGGAGTTCTTTTATATGCAGAATAATAGCTTTTGGCATCGGGCGCCTTTACGGTCGGATCGGTATTCAGCGTTACGGGGAAATAAGGTTCGGGAGTTGCCTGCGGTTCAAAAGCGCCCCAGGCACGGTCGCGAATGACGCCGACGTATTTCCAGCCCTCTTCGGAGTTTTCTCCCTCCGTCTCGAAGCAGCATTCGGCATAATTGAGCATTACACCGGCCAAACGCATTTGGGTAGACGGCAACGCCGAGAATCGTTTACTTCCTGGATGCTCTCTCCACAACTTCATGTTGTAGTTGTTGGGCAGGCGGTCGGCAGAAACAAAAGGATGCGCCCACGCTTCGGCTCTGGAGCCGATCTGTTCTTTGGTAGATGAATGTACTTCTCCGTATTGAATCACTTCATATTGCAGGCGTTTATCTCCTTCTTCGAAAGACCATACAAATTCAAACGACGTATGATGAGGCCCCCATCCGCCCCATTCCGGGCTTGCCGTCATCTGAGCCGGCCACCAGATGGCGTCCGTCACGTTGGTTGCGCTTGACGACATATTAGCCCATACGGGATATGATACTTCCCATACGCTTTCCGGCTGCCAGGTTTTTCCTTCTATGTGGATAAGCCCGTAACAGGGATTCAGAGAATATGTGCCGCTGTCGATGATGTCTTTCAACTCCTTTTTTGCATCGGCAAAACGTTTGTTGTACATATATGCCTGTGCCAGATAAGCCTTTGCCATACCTTTGGTGATACGCCCCGTTTCGCCGTGCCATGCAGTCCAGCCAAGTACGTCCCGGGCAAATTCGAGATCGCCGATAATCATATTCCAGGCTTCTTCCGTACTGCCTCTCGGCTTACTGGGCGAAGTCACATAAGTATCGCCGGTCAGCAACATTGGCACGCCTCCGAAACTCTGCGTCAGGAAGGTATAAAAGTAAGCGCGTATGGCGCGGGCTTCCGCCTCGATGATTCGCCTTGTTGCTTCTCCGTTTTCGAAAATGTCGTATTCCGCGTTTTCAAGATTGTCGAGAAAACGATTGGCTCGATCAATTACACTGTATGCCCGCTTCCAACTGTCAATAAACATATCCTTGTCCGGACGCCATTCGTGGCGCGTAAACTCGTTGTCCCAGCCTGCAGGCTGAATGTCGAGCGACGGATAATTGGCAAATGCCAGATGAGGCTTGAGATTCCAGTTCTGCTGCAAATCGGTGGGCGAATTGCTCCATTGCCCGTAAAACAAATCATATACGCCGTTCAATCCCTGTTCAATGTATTCCTGACCGGTAAGCAGTACCTCCGGCTGTATGATGTCATAATGCTCAATCTTCAAAAAATCTTCACTGCAGGAAAATATTCCCGTCAGGAACAACGTGCCTGTTACTATACGCAAATAGATCTTTTTCATAAACATAGTTCTTT
>JAITAY010000333.1 GCA_031283915.1 Tannerella sp. | reverse complement strand
TTTATAGTCTGTAAAATTTCCTCATTATATTTATTTACAAAAAGGGAGATTATGCCGCCTGCGTGCAGTACCGTCATACTCTCCCTCTGTAAATATCATTTGCATGCAAAGATAACATTAAATTTTTTCAATTACATACAAACGAATAAAAAAATCTTGTAAAGCTCAAGCTTTCAAGATACATATCGGACATTTCATAACTCTTTTTCGACAAAGATACAAACGTATATTTAATTCGCGAATCCTGTACAATGGCTTACAGACATCCTGAACAGAACGATTGTAAAATGAATGACCTGATATTTTCGTTACCCGAACTATGGGGAAAAGTCATTTTTCCCGTTATGATGATCGACAAAAAAAATCCGGGCGACAATGTTGAAAACGGGAAAAACCGACATCGTAGAATTTATTATAGGAATCGTTCATTTATGTACGTTTTAACAAAAATGAAGTACATATATGTAATAAAAAATTTTGCGAAACACCGGCTTTCCCTTGCAAACAAAAAATATTCCCTTTTACAAACATTTCTTTATAAGTGATTTACAGAGCATCTTCTTCATTGGGATATACAAATGATTTATCTGTGGCACATTTTTTGGATATGGAGTAATTGTAATAAACTAAAAAAAGCATTATATGAAAAAGATTGCATTCTACGGGAAAGGCGGGATTGGAAAATCCACCACCCAACAAAACACAGCTGCCGCAATGGCGTTTTTCCATGATCAAAAAGTATTTATTCACGGATGTGATCCCAAGGCAGATTCCACCCGTATGATTCTGGGGGGAATGAACCAAAAAACCATTATGGACACTTTACGCGATGAAGGCGCCGAACTGGTTACTGCCGGCAAGGTGATCAGTACCGGATTCGGAGGCATCCGCTGTTGTGAATCCGGCGGTCCCGAACCGGGTGTGGGCTGTGCCGGACGCGGCGTAATTACCGCCATAGATCTTATGGAACATCAGGGAGCCTATACCGACGACCTCAACTACGTTTTCTACGATGTGCTGGGCGACGTGGTGTGCGGAGGCTTTGCAATGCCTATCCGGGACGGCAAAGCGCAGGAAGTATATATCATCTGTTCGGGAGAGATGATGGCGGTATATGCGGCAAACAACATCTGCAAGGGTCTTGTCAAGTACGCCAAACAGAGCGGCGTCCGGCTGGGCGGGCTGGTGTGCAACAGCCGAAAAGTGGACAGGGAACAGGAGTTTATCGAAGAATTTGCAAGCGCCATCGGGACGCAAATGATTCACTTTGTCCCCCGCGATAATATTGTCCAAAAAGCGGAGTTCAATAAAAAAACCGTGATTGAGTACGAACCGGAATCCGGTCAGGCGAAAGAATACAGTGCGCTTGCGCAGAAAATAATCCGGAATGAGAAGTATGTTATCCCCAAACCGCTCACCATGGATCAACTTGAGGCGATGGTGGTCAAATACGGAATTGCGGAATAGACAGTCGGTAATCAATCTAAAACATCGCAGATATGAAAATGGTTAGAGCAATCGTACGCCCCGAAACCGCCGATAATGTTACGGACGGGTTAGCCGAATCGGGCTTTTATTCAATGACTAAGATGCCGGTCTTCGGACGCGGGAAGCAAAAGGGTTTGACTGTAGGAAACGTTCATTACGACGAACTTCCCAAGACGTTGATCATCATCGTCGTGGAAGACGAAGCGGTGGAGGAAGTGATCAAAATCATCCACTACAAGGCTTATACGGGAAGCGAAGGCGACGGTAAAATCTTTATCTCGCCCGTCGAGCAGGTTTACACCGTCCGCACAGGGTCGAAGGTACTATAAACGGAAAAGCTTATGAAAGAGATAATAGCAATCATCCGTCCAAGCAAGATGAACCTCACGAAAAAGAATCTGGACGCCCTGGACATACCTTCGGTAACAGCGATTTCCGTGCTGGGAAGAGGAAAACAGCGCGGACTGAATCCCGTCCTCAGCGGTATCGAAATCAGCAGGGGAACGCTGATGAGGGGACATATCACGGGAATGAAATTCGTCCCCAAGCGTATGCTCATCATCGTGGCAAAGGACGAGGACGTGGACGTTATCGTGAACGTCCTTGTAAAATCGAACAAAACGGGCTATATCGGCGACGGCAAAATATTCGTCTGCCCCACCGACGACGCCTTAAAGGTCAGAACAATGGAACGCGGCGATGCCGCTTTGTAATCACTTATTAAATAAAAAATCAGAATTATGCCATATCATCAATTCAAATGCAGCGAATGTATCCCCGAACGCCTGAAACACGCAGTAGACAAGGCGCCGGGAGAGAAACTGACTGACGCGCTTCCGCTGGGTTACCTGAACACCATTCCCGGAACGATTTCCGAAAGGGGATGCGCCTATTGCGGAGCCAAACATGTCATCGGCACGCCGATGAAAGACGCAATACACCTCAGCCACGGCCCTGTGGGCTGTACCTACGATACCTGGCAGACCAAACGCTACATCAGCGACGACGGGAACTTTCAGCTGAAATATACTTTCGCCTCGGACATGAAGGAAGCACACGTCGTATTCGGCGCGGAGAAGATGCTGAAGAAGAACATCATCGAAGCCTTCAAGGCGTTCCCGCACATCAAACGGATGACCGTTTATCAAACCTGCGCCTCCGCTCTTATTGGGGACGACATAAATGCCGTCGCGGAGGAAGTGATGGAGGAAATGCCCGGCGTGAAGATTTTTGTGTGCAATTCTCCCGGATTTGCGGGACCAAGTCAGTCGGGCGGTCATCACAAGATAAACCTTGCATGGCTGTCGCAGATGGTGGGCACCGTCGAACCCGAAATTTACAGTAAATACGTAATTAATTACGTCGGCGAATACAACATTCAGGGCGACCAGGAAATAATGAAGGACTACCTGCACCGCATGGGCATACAGATTCTATCCACCTTTACGGGAAACGGGCGTTTCGACGACCTGCGCGGGATGCACTGCGCCCACCTGAACGTGCTGGAATGTGCACGCTCGGCGGAATATATCTGCGACGAACTGCGCGTGAGATACGGAATCCCAAGGATGGATATCGACGGTTTCGGGTTTGAAGCCATTTCCGATTCCCTGCTGAAGATAGGATATTTTTTCGGTATCGAGGACAAAGCCCGCGAGATAATCGCAGAGGAAACGGCGCGCTGGAAACCCGAACTCGACTGGTATGCAGCGCGTCTCAAGGGCGTGAAGGCGTGCTTGTGGCCGGGCGGATCAAAACTCTGGCACTGGGCGCATTCCATACACAAGGAAATGGGTATCGAAGTCGTTTCGGTATATACAAAGTTCGGACATCAGGGCGACATGGAGAAGGGCATATCCCGCTGCGAGCCGGGTGCACTGGCTATCGACGACCCGAATGAACTGGAAGGCCTCGAAGCCATGTACACGCTGAAACCCGACATCATTTTCACAGGCAAGCGTCCGGGCGAAGTGGCGAAAAAGATACGTGTCCCCTACCTCAACGCGCACGGCTACCACAACGGGCCCTACAAGGGTTACGAAGGCTGGGTGCGCTTCGCACGGGACATCTATAATGCCGTTTATTCGCCCATTCACAAACTGTCGTTCTTAGACATCAGTAAGGACGAAATCCCGACGGACAAAGGTTTTGAAACGCAGCAAACCCTGTCCGACGGCAAACTCCCCGACGAAATAAAAAATTCCGCCGAACTCAGGAAATGCACAAGCAAGTACGACCCCATTCCCGACTTGAGGGAGAAAAACTCATATCTTTTCCCTCATCCCGAAACGGGCGAACTGCGAACGGTGCCCATCGAGCGGCTGAGGAAAAACAAAGTCGTTGAAGTGGAATAATATCAATCATTAAAGATAAGGAATATGGACAAAAAAACAGCCGAAGACAAAATGTCCCAACTGGAATGGTATATTACCAAACACTGCCTCTGGCAATATAACTCGCGGGGTTGGGACAGGGAGATTCAGAACGAAAAAATTATAGGTAAAACCCGCAAACTGCTCTGCGGCGAAAACGCGCATGACGACCAGAGTAATGCCGACCGCTACTACTGGAGCGAGGCGATGACGCTCGTAGACGCCTTCAGGCGATACTTCCCCTGGCTGGAGGAAACAAGCAGGGACGACATCGCTGTAATCATGCAAATGCTGAAGGACAGGATGGATTACACCATGATCAAGGGTTCGCTGAATCTGGAACTTACCAAAGAACAGTATTAATAAACAGTATAAAGGAAAATCATTATGAATTGCGAATTAAAATCCAAGGAACGGGTCGGGGTCATCAACCCCATATTTACCTGTCAGCCCGCAGGCGCACAGTTTGCAAGTATCGGCATCAAGGACTGTATCGGCATTGTTCACGGCGGTCAGGGATGCGTGATGTTCGTGCGGCTTATTTTCTCGCAGCACTTCAAGGAAAGTTTCGAGCTGGCTTCGTCGTCGCTGCACGAAGACGCGGCGGTATTTGGGGCGCTGCATCGCGTGGAACAGGGCGTAGACGTGCTGCTGATGCGCTATCCGCACGTGAAAGTCGTACCCATTATCACGACCTGTTCCACCGAGGTCATCGGCGACGACATCAACGGCGTCATCCTCAAACTCAACAACGGGCTGCTGAAAGAAAAGTACGCAGGCAGGGAAGTTCACCTCATCCCTATTCACACGCCGAGTTTCGTGGGAAGCATGATTAGCGGCTACGACATCGCCGTCAGGGACTTTGTCGCATACTTTGCATGCAAAGGCGAGGCGGTGAACGGAAAAATCAACCTCATCACGGGATGGGTCAATCCGGGCGACGTCACGGAACTGAAATCGCTTTTGAACGAGATGGATGTGCCCGCGACGGTGCTTTTCGAAATTGAGGATTTCGATTCCCCGCTGATGCCCGACGGCAATCACGTGTCGCACGGCAATACGACGATTGAAGACTTGCGAAGTACGGCAGACGCGATAGGAACGATTGCCCTCAACCGCTACGAAGGCGGGAAAGCCGCTCAGTATCTTGAACAGGAATTTGACGTTCCTGCCATCATCGGCCCCACACCCATCGGCATACGCAACACCGACACCTTCCTGCAAAACGTGAAGCGGATGACGGGCAAGCCGATTCCGGAATCTCTTGTCAGGAAAAGGGGCGTCGCCATCGACGCCATCGCCGACGTGTCGCACATGTTTCTGGCGGGAAAGAAAGTCGCCATTTACGGCAGCGCCGATTTGGTCGTCGGGCTGGCAGAGTTCTGCCTCGACCTCGAAATGGAACCCGTCCTGCTGCTGCTGGGCGATGACAACATCGGCTACAAAAACGACCCGCGCATCAAAGCCCTCATCGACGGCGTCGAGTTCAGGATGGAGATAGTCACCAACGCCGATTTCTGGGAACTGGAAAACCGCATCAAAAACGAAGGGCTTGAACTCGACCTTATTCTCGGTCATTCCAAAGGGCGTTACATCGCTATCGACAACAATATCCCGATGGTGCGGATCGGTTTCCCCGTTTACGACAGGACGGGATACTTCCGCCATCCCGTTGTCGGCTACGCAGGGGCGATTTGGCTTGCCGAACAGATGGCAAACGCACTGTTCGCCGATATGGAATACAAGCATCACAAGGAATGGGTATTGAACGTATGGTAATTAAAAATGACAGGTACAATGACAGACGCAGAATACGGTTATGCCGATGAATCACTTTTCGAGAACGATTACCGCGATGCGCAAGCCTATCATCGCAGGGCGCTTCAGTTTCGGTCGCGCGGACAGATGTACAGTCTGGTATTCAACATTGCCGCCATTGCGCTGGAACGCTATCTGGTGGCAATATGCGGGGTATACGGAGTTGAACCGATGAATCACAACTTCATTTCGCTGATGATAACGGTCGAAAAACTGATGACCGTCCCACGCGAATGGAGTCGCGACGTAAAATCGTTAGACCAGATATTCGGAATCTGTTTTCTCGATACATATTTCCACGGTACTCCAACCGAAGCGGACGCCGCGAAAGCGTTGCGACTGTGCGACGAGGCAAACAGGCTTTTCGACAGGGCAAGGCGAGAGTCCGCCGTCGGCAGCCGCGAGACGGCAAGAGAAGATATTAACATTTTAAATAAAAGATAATGATAAACGAACACACATCCGCGCATCCGCACGGGACAATGAGGCGCCGCGAGCGCGAAATTACAGACAGGAAAGAAATCGATGAGATTCTTTACTCGGGAAAAGTGATGCATCTGGCTTTGTCCGATGACAATCTGCCGTTTCTGGTACCCGTCTTCTATGCCTACGACGGCGTTTCCCTGTATTTTCACTCAGCAAAGGCGGGTACGAAAATAGAAATTATGAAGAAAAACGACAACGTCTGTTTTGAGGTGTCCATTGACCATGGAATTGTAGAAAGCGACATGGCTTGTGACTTCGAAGCGCAGCACCGTACGGTTATCGGATTCGGAAAAGCAGAGTTTATAGAAGCCGATGAGGACAAAATTGCAGCTTTAAACAGAATAGTAGCCCGGTTTACAGACAGGAAATTTGAATTTCCAAAGGGAAATCTCAACGCGACGGCGGTCATACGTATCAATATCGTATCCGTCAAAGGAAAAAAACATGGCTGTTGATATATTGGGTTTGTCCGGTACGGCGAAATCAGCCGGTTTCAGACTGTCGTGCAAATTTTATTTTTAAGGATAATAATTTTTCAGGAAAACATGAAAATAGCAGCCTTTATTGATAATGAAGGGAATACCCTCCCGTTTGATTCCCGCGGCATGGTTTGCGTGTATGAAAAGGGAGATGAATGGACACTCGCTCACAAAACGCCTTTTTACATCAGCCACGGAATGAAACTGGCAGACGTAAGAAAAAGCCTTCATGAGCTGGCGTTTCATCTGGCGGGTTGCCGCGCTTTGATAGTCAAACGCTGCGCAGGCATCTTCGGCGCTATTTGCGAGGAAGAGTTGCACATACGTATCTTCGTTGCCGTGGGGTCGCCCCTTGCCGTGCTCGACCGCGTGAAGGACGCCGTCCGGACGGAGGTCATGGAAGCCCTGAAGAATGTTGAACGATGCAAACAGCATGACAGCGAAATCCGTTCCGCAGTGGAAGGAGGTTCGCTGAACGGATGTTTCAGGATAAATCTGGTGAAAGTGCAGGAAAAAAACGCTTCCATGAACTCGAAAGACATCCTGCTGCCGTTTTTTGAGAAAAACAAATTTACGGAACTCGAAATCATTTGCCTTCATACGCCCAAATGGATTGAAAGAGAACTGACAAACCTGAATTTCAGGATAACGACAGAAATACGGAATGACGGTTTTTGTCATACTTTCGTATATCCTGTCAATTGAATCATATTAAAGAATACGAAATAAACAGGATATAACAAAAAATGTATAACCAATGAAAGATTTATCAACCCATCCCTGCTTTAACGAAGAAGTCAGGCA
>JAITAY010000324.1 GCA_031283915.1 Tannerella sp. | reverse complement strand
CGCCCGGTAGAATTTTTACGACGTCTCTATCTGCATCCCGTTAGGGATGCATCCTTAACAGGATGCAATATAGGGTTATACCGGTTTATCTACCGAGCGATGCATCCCTGGCGGGATGCCGGAAACAAAATCTTAACTTGATGACATTGAGTCGAAACCGACGGCAATGTGTGGAGAATGGGGCTAAAGCCCTGCGGAGGCGCTGTTGCACTTTTTTTTCTAACCACCTCTTTATGCATAAAACAATACCGCGTGCAGTATAAATCGACTGAATTATTAATGTTGCACGGAGCATAAGCGGGCAGTATTTGGAATTCAAAAATTCAGGAATGCGATTTTTCTTTCTGGATAAAAAGCAGTTATCCGCTACTATCGTCTGCCCATTAAGCAAATAATTGCACATGGAAAATATGTTGTAAAGCATATATTTATCCAACAAACAGGTTTTTAGTCGTTTGCAAGTCGGCACAAGTACTTCTCAAAAAAGATCAAACTGGTTTTTATGCTGTTTTTTTTGGTCGGTAAATTGAAAATGTTGATATTTGATGGATTTTTGAAAGTAGAACTATAAAGTTTAATATGTTTTATAGGGATAAACTTGAAAACAGGAAGACGAGATTATGAAAGTAAAAATAGTGTCTATTCTATGCAATGTCATATTGATGACAGTGGGAATGCAGGGGCAAGAACCTTTGAAAAGAAAGGATATCGCGTCGTCGGTAGATTCATTGCATAGTCAACTGATGGATCATCAGATATCTGAGTTAATGGCTAACCGGATAGAGATCAAGAAAGAACGGTTCGGTGCGGAATTGGCGGCTATGGATTACGTCTCACGCGATGAATTGCTGGAGGCGGAAGCGCTCCGGTTTCCGGCCGATGAATTGTACGGCTCGTGGGATACCAGTTGGGTAAACCCGTTTCGCAGCCGGGACATTGCTTTTCCGGATACCTTTGGGATTGATTGCTCCACGTTTGTGCTTCCGATCACAAACGAACTGAAGGTGACGTCCAAATATGGCCTTCGCCGCCGCCGGATGCACCATGGGATTGACCTGAAAGTACAGGTCGGCGACACGATCTGCGCCGCATTCAGCGGGAAAGTACGAATCAAAAGTTATGAACGGCGCGGTTACGGGAATTATTTGGTCATCCGCCATCCGAATGGTTTGGAAACCGTTTACGGCCACTTATCCAACTATTTGGTCTCCGAAAACGACATCGTCAGAGCCGGTCAGCCCATTGCGTTGGGTGGAAATACAGGTCGTTCCTCCGGTTCGCATCTGCATTTCGAAACCCGTTTTTTGGGACAGGCGCTTGACCCGAGCGACTTGATTGATTTCGAAAGTGGAGCGCCTCACAATGATTTGTATGTATTCCGAAAAGGCAATGCCAAAAGCGGCAATGCCTATACATCTACTTCCGAACGGATTGTTTATCACCGTGTCAAACAGGGTGAGACGCTGGGTAAAATTGCATTGATGTATCGTACGAGCGTAGCTGAGTTGTGCCGTTTAAACGGTATTTCGAGTACTTCCAAATTGCGTATCGGCCAGTCGATTCGTTGCGGAACGGCCGCTGCCGCCATCAAAACGACCGGGAAAAAACAGGAAGCAGATGAAATCGTTGCACCCGTAAAAACTGAGGTTAAGCGACCGACAGCATTTTATCACACGGTACAAGAAAAGGAAACACTCAATTCCATTGCCCGTCAATACGGAACAACCGTCGAAACTTTGTGTCGCCTGAACAATATTCTGTCAACGGATGCCTTGCGTATCGGTCAGGAAATCTGTTACCGGACAGTTAAACCGGCTAAAAATCAGGGATCCGGTGCAGAAACGAAGGAAGCAGAAGGAAAAGCGTTAATCGCCGCGCCGACCGGCCAGTCTTCGGAATCCCAACCCACTGTCAATCCCGTTCCTGAAACGGAAGTCCGGAAGACACAGCCTGATACTCCGCCGGCAAGGAACAACGCCGCGGTATACTATCGGGTGCAAAAAGGCGACACATTGGGCGTCATCGCGAAAAGACACGGCGTAAGTATTGACCAGTTGTGCAAGATGAATAATATTACCAAAACAACGGTGTTGCAAGTCGGACGTCCATTGCGTTGCTCCTGATGAGATCATATAAAAGAGGTTGATTGTTGATTGTTATGGACGTATCCCTGGATTTAAATAAGAGGTATACTTATGCTGACTATTCAACATGGTTAGATGATCAACGTCGTGAGTTGGTGAATGGATTTATAAGGATCATGTCTCCTGCACCAAAATCTATTCATCAGAAAGCAATTGTAAATTTGAGTTACCATTTCCGTTCTCTTATAATGAAGTAATTGATTTGAACGAAGTGTTTTGAAGGATGGGCATAATATTGGATCAATCGTATAAAGAACAAATAGGTCTCCGGCATCATGTTGAACTTTTGATTAATCTCTTATGAATACAAGTCAGCAATTTGAACAGGTTATTCACTCGTGTCGGGAAATTTTCCGAAAGAAACTGGACGACTACGGCGCTTCATGGCGTATCATGCGTCCCTCTTCCATTACCGATCAGCTTTTTATCAAGGCCAATCGCATTCGCAGTCTTGAGATGAAAAAGGAGAGCAGGATAGAAGAAGGTATCAAACCGGAATTTGCAGCGATTGTTAATTATGGCGTGATCGGGTTGATTCAATTGGCGTTGGGGTCGTGCACGGACATGCCGGACATACCCGTTGACGAAGCGCTGGCACTGTATGACAAGTATATCACGCAAGCCAAAGAACTGATGTACGCCAAAAACCATGACTACGACGAAGCTTGGCGAAGTATGCGTATCAGTTCGTATACCGATATGATCCTTACAAAAATACACCGAGTCAAACAGATCGAAAATCATGACGGACAAACGTCCGTTTCCGAAGGCATTGATGCCAATTACATGGACATGATTAACTACGCGCTGTTTGGCCTGATTAAACTTGAATGGGGTGAAGAATTATGAAAAAGGAGATGGTTATTAAAATAACGTTGGAATTTTCACGGGTACTGGTCGGTGTCGTTTTCGTTTTTTCCGGCCTCGTGAAAGCCATCGACCCGGCAGGTAATGCCATTAAAATCAATGAATACCTTTCAACCTTCGGACTGGAATATTTTTTATGGACAGACTCTATTCTCTCCTTCGGTCAGGCCGCGCTTGAATTTACGCTGGGTTTTTGCCTGCTGATGGGCGTGTACCGGAAATTAATTACATTCTGTATCCTGCTGGTCATGTGTTTCATGACGCCGCTGACGCTTTATTTAGCCCTTTTCAACCCGGTGTCCGATTGCGGATGTTTCGGCGACGCGCTGATCATTTCCAACTGGCAGACGTTTTACAAAAATATAGTCCTGTTGGCCTGTACGATTTTCCTTTACATCTATTGCCGACGCCTGACTTCATTTTACTCTTACAAAGCTTACTGGTTTATCGTCCCGTTTTCGTTCTTTTTTTGTATCGCCTTTTGCATCAGGAACTATGACCATTTACCCATCCTTGATTTCCGTCCCTACAAGGTTGGCAACAATATTTTCAAGCTGATGGAAATTCCTGAAGACGCGCCACAAGCCGAATACCGTTTCATTTATGAAAAAGACGGCCTCAAAAAGGAGTTTGCACTGGAAGACGCGCCGGCGGGTGATTCCACCTGGACATACGTCAACAGTAAACAGATCAAAAAAGGCTTTATACCGAAAATATCTTCCTTTGAGTTATATAATGAAGAAGGGGAGAATATCGGCATGAAGATACTCAGTCAGCCCGAACCTCTCTTTTTACTGGTGGCGTCAGCGCTGGAACTGGCCAGCGACCAGCATATTGAGGAGATCAACCAGGTATACGATTTTGCCCGCGAAAAGCGTTATCCGTTCTATTGTCTCACGGCTTCATCCCCGGAAGGAATCGAGGAATGGAAAAAAAATACCGGCGCCGATTATCCGTTCCTGACAGCCGACGACGTAGTGCTGAAAACAATCATTCGTTCCAATCCCGGTCTGGTGCTGATAAAGGAAGGGACCATTCTGGCCAAATGGCATCACAATGACATTCCGAACGAACCTATGCTGGCCGAAACGATGGCCGCTTGTCTGGGCGAAATGCCTTTGCCGGAAAATGATGCCGAAGAATCGAGGGTGATGCCTGCTAAAAAAAATAAGCAGGAAGGAGAGCGCTGGTTACGGATTATTTCAGGTTTTGTATTACCTTTGTTGCTGATTTGGGTATATGATTTCTTACGGAATCGTAGATCCCGCAAGAAAAAAACAGGTTTACGAAATTACTAAAATAAGATTAACAATGAGAAAAAACATGGTGGCCGGGAACTGGAAAATGAATACGACCCTGCCGGAAGGACTAGCCTTGGCAAAAGGGTTGAATGAGGCTTTGAAAGATAAGACGCCAAATTGCGATGTGGTCATTGGTGTACCTTTTACGCACCTGGTAAGCATTGTTGCGGCAATTGATACCCGGAAAATCGGCGTAGCGGCCGAAAATGCCGCCGATCAGGAGGCAGGCGCTTTCACGGGTGAGGTTTCTGCGAAAATGATCGCTTCTACGGGAGCGACTTACGTGATTTTGGGACATTCCGAAAGACGGATGCATTATCACGAGACGCCGGCCATCCTGAAAACAAAAGTGGAACTGGCTCTGGCCAGCCAACTGACGCCGATTTTTTGTATCGGCGAAGTGCTTGCGGAGCGTGAAAAGGAGAAACATTTCGAAGTAGTGGATGCACAAATCGAGAAATCTCTGTTCGGTTTATCTGCTGCTGATTTCCGTAAAATAGTGCTGGCTTACGAGCCGGTCTGGGCAATCGGAACCGGGAAGACGGCCACGGCAGCACAGGCGCAGGAAATGCATGCGCACATCCGTCAGACCGTTGCGACCAAATATGGCGAAGAAATCGCAGAGAACACCTCCATCCTTTACGGTGGAAGCTGCAATGCCGGCAATGCAAAAGAATTGTTTGCCAATCCGGATGTAGACGGCGGATTGATTGGCGGCGCTTCGCTCGGCGTAGAAAAATTCCTGCCGATAGTAGAAGCTTTTTAACGTAAAAATGAAACTGCAGCATTTTCTTCTGCTGTTGCTGTTCCTTTGTCAAGGTAGCGGATTGCGGGCACAGACCTCTATCTTCGATGCCTTGACAAAACCAGAACAGGGCAAGGGGACGGTCACCATTCTCCAGCCGCAGGCAGTCCGTGCGCTGGTAGATTCACATGCCTCCAGGGCGAAAACAGAAACGGACGGCGAGAAAAGTTTTGTGACTGCACCGGGTTATACGATTCAGATTTTTGCGGGAAACAATCAGCGCAGATCCAAGGACGAAGCGTTCTCCAAAAAAAAACAGATCGACAAAATTTACAGCGGCACACCGACATATGTGGACTACACAGCTCCTTTCTGGCGGCTGCGGGTGGGCGATTTCCAGACCTATGAAGAGGCGTTGTGTATGATGTACAAACTGACCGCTTCATTCCCTTCTTTCAGGAAAGAGATGAAAATAGTCCAGGAGAAAGTCCGAATTTTCATGAATTGACAACCCTCTCCAATGGAACAGAACGAAAACACATCGCATATAACCGAGGCGCTTACTGAACATTATCGTCAGATCATCCGTTTGATGGGAGAAGATGTAACGCGCGAAGGCTTGCTGAAAACGCCGGAACGGGTGGCGAAATCTATGCAGTTCCTGTTGCGGGGCTACAGTCAGGATCCGGAAGCTGTACTTGCCTCCGCTATGTTTCAGGACGAAGATTACAAGCAAATGGTGATTGTCAGGAATATTGATTTTTTTTCCCTCTGCGAACATCATCTGTTGCCCTTTTTCGGAAAGGCACATATCGCCTACATTCCCCGCAAGTACATTACCGGGCTGAGTAAAATCCCGCGGGTAGTAGATATTTTTGCCCGCCGCCTGCAAGTGCAAGAACGCATGACGAGGCAAATCAAGGAATGTATTCAAAAGACGCTGAATCCGCTGGGTGTCATGGTTGTCATCGAGGCGCAACACATGTGTATGCAGATGCGCGGCGTAGAAAAACAAAACTCACTCACAACGACATCCGACTTCACCGGGTTTTTCCAGCAGACCAAAACCCGCGTAGAATTTATGAATCTGATTAAGAAATAAATTCGGGAATTCACCTCTGTCGTATACGGCGTCAGGGCAACCGCATCAAAACTTTTCTCGCTCAAGGCAGGGTGGTTTCCATTCCGAAAGCCCCCATCCTCGCTTTTTGTGACAGCATCCTCG
>JAITAY010000268.1 GCA_031283915.1 Tannerella sp. | reverse complement strand
GTAATATTTCCCGTAGTTCTTTACAATCTCATTTTTGATTTTATTGTATTCGTCCGTGCCTTTGGTCGCTGCTTTCAATTCACCATTAAGTCGGGCAAGGGTTCTCTCTTCCGAAAGAGATTCCTTTTCCGCTTCCCCTAACGCCTCATTCAGTTTTCGCTGGGCCTTTTCCGCTTCCGTTTGGTGCGTGACCAGCTTGTATATGCCATAGCCCAGTGCTACCACTGCTGCCGCGGCTAAGACGTATGGATTGGCAAGCATTGAACCGGTAAGTGCTTTTATCGCTTTTGAAAGTTGCTGTTTGGCGGCCGTAAGCCGGCTGGTTGCCAGGGTGTCTCTTTCTTTCGACGCGGTATCCAGATTCGTGGTAAATGTTTCTACGGCTGTTGCGGCTGCGTTTTTTTCGCTACTCGCAGCAGAAAGCACGCTGGCAGCATTTTTCTTGGCAATAGATGCGGCATGTAGCTCCTCTTGCGCGGCCAAAAGGCTTTTTTGCGCAGCCTCATACGCTTCAGCGTTGGTTATTGCGTTTATCTGTGAAAGTTCCAGTTGCCTCTGCACAACAAGACCTTTTGCCGTAATCGAACGGTTCAAGGCTGCTCTGTATGCAGTTGCGGCACGAGTCGCCTCGGCTGTCGCCTCCGCGGCTGCCGTTTTCAATCCCTCAAGCCTCACGGCAATTTCTTTGCGAATAGCGATTATTACAGCAGCCTTTGATTCCGTCAGCCGGCCTGACATTACAGCAGCCTGAACATCGGCGTTTGCAGACGCTTCTTTTACGGGCAATAATTTACTCAAGGCCGCTATTTCCGCATCATACGACGCTGCGGTTGTCACATTTTGAATAGCCGCAGAAGCAATAATCGCCGCCTTGTAAGTTCCGTACAAGCCAATCAGTACCGCAATAGCCTCGCCGACCTTCTCGTAATTTTCCACAAGTAAAGTTGCCCCCGATATGGCACTGCCTATCACGCCTTCGTTCGATTTGCCGATGCTGTTCAGCATCGAATCCCATGCATCGCCCAGGTTGGCTATTTGTCCGGAAACGGTTTTCGACTGTTTTTCCATCAGGTTGTAAAACATGCCGCCCTCCGACGTCAAGTTATTGATAACCTTTTGCACCTCCGGGAAGCCGATTTTACCGGCCGTTACCATTTCGTTGATTTCTTCCTGAGTTTTTCCAAAAGCCTTTGACAACTCCTGAACAAGCGGAATACCGCGCCCCATAAATTGTCTTACGTCATTTGAAAACAACCTGCCCTGTACCATTGTCGTTCCGTACAGGTAAACCAGATCGTTCAATGGAAGCGAAAGCCCGGAAGCAATATTGCCAAGTTTGATAAGCGTGTCGTTGACCGTTTCCGAAGATTCGCCAAAGGCAAGCAACTGTTTCGCGCCCTGTGCCACGCCCTGCAGATCGAATGGTGTCGTGGCTGCCGTCTTTACGATTTGTGCCATCATCGCGTCTGCCTTTTCCCTGCTCCCGAGCATCGTTTCAAAGGCTACCTCCAGTTGCTGGAACTCCCCTCGAACCTTCGCGACTTGACCAACGAACTCAGCCGCCTTGTCAAGCGTAAATATGGCTGCAATCTTCCCGCCGATATTGCGTACCGCGCTGTCGACAATCGAGGAAACCTCGGACGAAGACTTTCCTATATCCCGGAAGCCCTGCATGGCTCTGTCCACATCCGCCCTGAAACTTTTCAGGTCAAGGCCTAATGCATACAATATTTTTCCGTCTTCGTTCATTTACCGCATATGATTTTACGCACTTTCTCCCGGTTGGCCGGGTCATCTGCTTTAATTACTTCATTTTTATCATTTTCTTTCTTATACTTTGGCAATACGGCTCCATACATTACCATATTGGCATAACTCATTTCGTACAGTACATAATCAATTGGCAGATTATACGACCTTACGATACCGGAGACAATTGCCCAGACGCTGTCGTTTTCGTTGAGCGAACCATCTTTATCTTCTTCAGGAAAATTAAAGTGCTCAAAAAAAAATTGACTTCCTGCATTCTAAAAAGTTCGACAATCAATTCGTGCAACTCCCTGTTTGACAAACCGGCTAACGCCAAGGCCAGTTCCCGACGGCTGTCCATTTCCTTTTTAAAGATCCATTTTCTTTTTACGGGAGTCTTCCTTCCAAGCATCAGAATAGCCGCAATATCGCCGAGATATTCACAATCTTTCGCACTGGCTATCGCCTCAAAAAAGGACTCTTCATCGTCCGACACGTCCATGTCGGGAAGCAGGGATATATATTTCGACAACTCTATCAGCGTTGCGAACGACGGCGGAGCTACGGTGTATTCCTTTCCGTTTACCTTCACCGTTCGAGGTTCCTGCAAAATCACATCGGATGTTATTTGCTCAATCGTTCTGTTCATATTTCGACTTGTTTTTCGAACTGTAATCTGTTGCGGGTGCACGGCTCGAACGTGCGACCTTTGGGCAATGAACCCAACGAGCTGCCAACTGCTCCAACCCGCGATGTGCGGAGGTTTACGCCCCTCCGCCGGGCAATCTTACTGTCATTAGCAAAGCTTCGCCTTACGCTGCTGCCTGGGTTACAGGTACAACTGCCGTCTTGCCGTCGGCCGTCAGCGTGATGTTCGCCATCCTTGCCGCACCCGTGTTGGCCGCTACCGTCACAGTCGCCACATTGCCCGCTACCGTCACCGTTGCCCACGGCTGGTCGGACGTCGCTGTCAACGTACCCGTTGCCGTCGCCGTAATAGCCTGACCCGTCGAATCTTCCGCGTTACCGAATGATAGCACGGCCGGTGTAACAGCAAGCACTTCCCTCTTGTAGGGTTTCAGGATAGCGCCATTTGCAGGCACAAGCCCGTCAAATGTATACTGCCACAGCTTACCGTCCGCCGCTGTCCATGTTTCGAGCACCGATACGGATGCTTTTTCAATGATAAAACCTTCGGCCGTTGCATCTTCCGGCGTCAACCGGACAGCGTAATTCGTCAACACTACACCATCCATATCCGCAATAGGTTTGGCATATCCTTTTTTCGCAAACAGTTGGAACTGGAAAGAGTAATTACTCTTGTCGCTCCTTGTGTCTACCAGACCGCCACCTTCTTCGGTCGCATTCGTTTTGTTCCCCGCTTCGGTATTCAACTGCGAAGTATCCTGTTTCGGAATGGGTAATACTATCCAGTTGGTAATCTCATCATTTACTCCCAGTGGAGTAATTTCAATAAGGGGTTTTCCCCAGCTTAATACTGCCATTTTTGTTTTTTTTTAAAATGTTGTTACTCTGTATCTTAATCTTACCGTTACAAAATGCTGCCTGATTTCATCTTCTTCCTGCGTATGTATGGTTTGCGCCTTGCGAAACTGATAGTCCGACCGGCCGGCCCCAAGCGATTCTACCCATGTGTTGGCCGCCACTTCGATTTCCTGGCAGCGTTCAATATCCTTGCGTAAAATTCCGTCGCCGTAAGGGTCAAAATCGGGAACATAGATATTGACAACCACCGTACCCTCCTGAATATCGCCATCGCTGCCTTCAACGAATTTGACTATGGCATCTTCCAGTACCGAATCCTTCGGACGCACACCATACTTGTACACATTTCCGCTGATAATACCCGGCAACGAGCTTTTTTTCAAAAATTCGTACAGGTCGTTTTCTATCTGCTGTCCCGTTCTTGTCATTCCACCTGATTAGTCAACTGTCCCATCAGAAGTTCTGCTTCCCTTTCGGCGCTGTCCAGCACATCCTTTCCCGAATCGGCTACTCGAGCCGCATACTTCATCCCCGCAACGAGTATCAGTACAAGGCCTTCCGGGAATTTCCGGGCTGTATCCATGGCAAATTCCCTGCCCTGTTTCCCGCCATTCCGTTTTTCGCCTTTTCCCGGCCTGCGATTTCCGGGCAATTGTTCAAAACCACTCATCGTTATGATTTTTCCGTCTTCCACAAGAACATAGCCTACTGATGAACGAAGATTCGCCGTACGATCCATGTAGCTACCTTTCAGTCTGCCTGAACGGATACAGGTCTCGCCGATGTAGGCCATACGCCTGCGGAGTATGGCCATCTTTAACGCTATCCGCTGTTCCGTATAGCGTCGTATAACACTCATCGGAGTAACCTGTCGAACCGGCATCACACAAGAATTTTGACGGCTCCAACAGCGCTCATCTTCTCAATCTGCATTACGGGGAACTCACCCAGTATGCGGTCTTTCGTCGCCAGCTTCACATGTGAAGCCCGAAAGGGCTGTTCGTCTATCAGAACCTCGTAGGAAGCTATCCGAAACGAATTTCCATCACTTACACCTAACTCGCTGTAACGGTTCGTTTTGATGTATGCAAGAATCTGGAATCCCCAGTCGGATACAGGTTTGACGGGATTTCCGTTTGCGTCCAGCCCGCCCCCTGTCTCGACTTTTGCGCAGATTGTACCGTTTGGAATGATCATAGCCTGCTGCCTTTGTAACCGAATTTTGTTTTTACTTCCGGAATATAGTTTCCGTCTCCCAAATCACCATAAATTGCATTAGCCAGTTTCCGCATCTGTTCCCTGTCCGAATAGAGCAGGTCATACGACAAATCAGCCTGATGAACATTCGGGGCGAATGATACCCACCTCATTACGTCGGCTTTCGCCAGCATGTATGAGGTGGAGGTCAAAACGCTTTCCGTTGCCTCATCTTCAAGCGCCAGTCCACGTATGCTCGCCACGTCTGCAAGCACTCTGTCCGGCACAGGATAGCCGACAGCGCCTTTCAATGATTCGATGACGGTATTCATCCCTTACGCTGCTGCCTGGGTTACAGGTACAACTGCCGTCTTGCCGTCGGCCGTCAGCGTGATGTTCGCCATCCTTGCCGCACCCGTGTTAGCCGCTACCGTCACCGTCGCCACATTGCCCGCTACCGTCACCGTTGCCCACGGCTGGTCGGACGTTGCCGTCAACGCACCTACCGCCGTTGCCGTAATGGTCTGACCAGTCGCGTCGGCCGATTCAGTGAAGCTGAGCGAGGCGGGCGCAACGGCAAGCGTATTGCCTTCCAGTACAGCCCTGAACCGTGCTTCGTCTTCGTCGCTCAAACCGTTGATTCTGTCAATCAGTTTGGCATCCGATATATTTGAGTTCACTCTTGCGCCGGTTGATTTCAATGCGTCGATAACAGCCGCTTTGGCATACGTAACCCCGTAAAGCGTAATGCCCGCATCACCCTCCGTTTCGCCGGCCGCCATTTCCTGCGCTTCCTGCGTATTGAGGAGGTAGATGCTGTCTACGTTCTCGATAACCGGCAAAGCCAGTGCCTGCGAAGTGGTAAACTCACGTAGCGGGTCGTTTTTGCTGTATTTCGATACGAGGATGAAACTGTCTACTTTTTGGTACTCAACTCCTGGAACGGGAGAGGTTTCCTCTGCCAGTATTCCATACACCAGCCTGCCCACCTGTTTAGCGGTAAGAAATACGAGCGTATTCTCTGCGAACGGTTTGACAGATGTCTGTTTGCTGTCTTTTTCGTAGCGCACGGAACGGTCAATAACAAGAAATTCAACCTTGAGTTCGTCGGCAACGAGAGCGTTGAACTGTGAAGGCGCCGGAACAATCTGGTTATTGCCTGTAAAATTCCCGATGGAAGAGGCAAACAGAGCCTTGGCTTCGTTCGAAGTGCGGATAAGATTGTACTGCGCCCTGTCAAGTGCAATGACCGTGATAACATCTCCGTGTTTGTCGTACGCATCCTTAATTACCCGTTCAATATCGGAAACAGGCTTGTAACCTTCATTTCCCCACTTGAAACTGGCTCCGTAAGAATTTCCCGGTTTATAACCGAACTGCACGCGGATACCGGCTCCTGCATTTTCTTCATCCTGGACAAGCATCAGTCCTGTTGACAATGCTCTCAGGAACATATACTCCAGTCGCTCGTAAATACCTGTGATGCAGCGCGGAACGTCTTCGAAGAGTTTTTGTGCAATTTGCTGTTCCGTTGCTCCGCGAGCCTGCAAGACCTGAATATCTGTCAGAAGTTTTTCGCTTTTCTGCATTTTCATGCCCAGCTTGGGAATAGTTCCACTTGCGGTACTCATGGAATCCCGATTTTTCAGCGGCAACGGGGAATCCATCGCCACCACGTCGGCGGCAACAATGGACGTATTGACGCTCAGCGCATCCCATTTGAGGTCGGGAGACAGTTCCGGACGAAGCATCGTTTTATACAGATACGTCACGGGGCTTTTGCTGTCATTTATTTTCTCGACGATTTTACCCGTCAGGGCAGCAAACCATTTCTTTACAAATTCTACAAATAATGTCGGATTCATAACTTAATCTCCTTTCTTCAATCCTGAGTGAAACGAATCAGCGGCAGGGCGGTTTTGAGAGCCGCCGTAACGGGGTACGGGCTTGCTTTCTGATTCACGCTTCCGCGCACCATAATACCAACCATAGCGTTGTCGGTTGTCACCGAAGCAACAACGACGCCTTCAACCGTGTGTTCCGCAGGGAGCGCATCATACCCGTCCCCGCTGACCGGCATGGGTTTGTAATTGCCCGTAGCCGTCTCCTTAATCACTACATGTCCGGCTCGAATCACCGTCGGGGCAAATCCGGACACATCCAAAGAACGTCCGCCGGGTATACCCTCTATGTAGCTCACAATCGTAACGCTGTCCACACCGGCATCAAAACCGGTAATATCAGCGCTGTTATTTAAATTTGTTTCTGCCATTTTTTTTTGATAATTAATTGATTACAACATTGAATTGACTACCGAATCAACATCTTCCTTCGACGGCTGTTTTCCTTTTGTGAAGTTGCCCCCCGGTTTTGGAGTTTGCAGTACAGACCCTTTCGATTCCAAATCACCGGCAATCCCGTCTACTTCCGTACCGGTTTCGGTAAGGAACGTGGAAAACTCATCTTCCGTCATGTCCGAAATGTTGATTCGTCCATACGGTTTACGCAGGTTTTCCGGCAGTTTTGCAATGACCGTGTCAAGTTTCTGTTTGCGTGTACCGGTAAGCTTGTCCCTTTCCAGTCCGGCAAGTTTTTCGGCGAGTGATTTGTTTGATTCAATCAGCGCCTTTGCCCATGCGGGAGTGTCATCCGACCCTCCCTCCGTGCCTTTTTTCGCCGGTTCGGCGTCTTTTTTGTCGGGTTCTTTTTTTGTGGTTTCATCCCCTGTTTCAACCTTCTCAGTCTTTTGCCCGTCTTTCAGTCCGTGCTTTTTTTCGTAGTTGGTTACGGCCGTCTGCGTGGCTTCGGTTGCCCTGCGGTCGGCTTCGCTATCTATGATTTGCTGGTAAGTAACCCCGTCTACCGCCGGTTGTACTCCTTCTTCCGTCGTTACAGTTTTCGCCAGTCTTTCGGCTATCCTGTTTAATATCTTTTCGTCAACCCCTTCAAATTTGGTTTTGAGCGCCTCCAAGATTTGCTGTTTCATACCCTTTTATCTATTAAAGTTTATCTAACAAAGGTAACACACTGTCTGTCTTTATTTCCAATATGTTCAAAAAAAACACGCAATCCGTTTTTTATAAATTGATTACGTGCTTTTTTTTCGGCGGAAAAAGTATTATATTTCAAATTTATTTCATATATTTGTACAGCAAATAAAGCATTATGGAGAAAGTAGAAACTATATTTGACCACAATCCCACAGAGGAAGAACTTGATGAGTTTTTCATCAGTCGAGAGGATTATGAATCCGACCCTGATGACGAATTTCTGCGCGATGAGTTTGCACGCCGAACAAAAGAGTGGTATCTTAAGGATATGTTTGAGGAAATTCCAGGTTTTACCGTCAGTAAGGCTTGTGATATGATAAAATGGGATTTATCGGAACTTTATGAGTATAGAAAAGACATGAAAAAGGCGTATAAATATGCTCGCCAGATAAAAAACCCGCAACGCAGGCAAGATCGATTAAATTTTCTTGGCGGATTCTGATAATTTACGCTTGAATTGATAATCCTCCATATTCAAATTCCCGACAAGTCCATTTATTTTTCTCTTTCCTATCCCTGTTTCCTTGCTGATATACCCTGTCAATTCGTCAAAAATATCTTCGTATTTTGTATTTATTATTTTACCACTAAGAAAATCATAGAGTTTTGATTTGTCTATTTTCAGCGTGTCAATCATCATATTAAAATTATCCATATCTTTCTGGTATCCGAACCCTTTTGCTATTATCTGTTCGGAGTGCATTGACTTTCCGCCCAGGCTTTCCAAAAACGGAATATAAGATCGTCGGGCACAAAACTGATTGGCTACCTCCATTGATTT
>JAITAY010000265.1 GCA_031283915.1 Tannerella sp. | reverse complement strand
CACCTGCACACGCCGTATTCGTTCAGCGCATTCGAACGGTTGACGGACGCACTGGACAGGGCAGCCGATGAAAATGTGAAGATCGTCGGAATCAACGACTTCTATTCGATGGACGGTTATGTGGAATGGCGCGACGAAGCGCTCAAACGTAAGCTTTTCCCATTGTTTAATATTGAGTTTATCAGCTTGCAGGAAGAAGACCAGGCCAAAGGCATTCGCGTGAACGACCCGAACAATCCCGGTCGCACCTACCTGAGCGGTAAAGGCTTGAAATGCCCGCCGGCCTTGCCGGAGCCGTATGCCGGACAACTGGCCGGCGTGCGCAACGAATCCAACCGGCAGGTGAAAATGATGTGCGACAAACTGAATGAAACCCTTGAGACACACGATGCCGATTTCCGTCTTGATTTCGAACAAATCAAGCAGGAATTGACCCGTGGCGCCGTCCGGGAACGTCACTTGGCCAAAGCCCTGCGCATGGAAGCTTATCATCATCTGAAGGGCGACGGGAGAGCCATTGCTTCTTTTCTTGAATGTCTTTTCGACGGCAAGACGCTGAAATCGAACACGGACAACCATGCTGCCGTAGAAAACGAAATCCGCGGCAACCTGCTCAAGGCCGGCGGCGCGGCCTTTCTCTCCGAAGACCCGAAAGCCTTCCTGCCGATGGAAACCGTTCGCCAAATCATCCTCGCCGCAGGCGGTATCCCGACCTACCCGTTCCTTGCCGACGACGCGAAAGGCGGCTTTACAGGCTTTGAACAGGACGTCGTACAAACGGCTGAAACATTGAAACAGCGGGGTATTTATTCCGTCGAGTTCATCACCACGCGAAACAGTATCGAAGTGCTGGAACGCTATGCCGGTTACCTGCATGACCACGGTTTTGCCGTCACGTTCGGCAGCGAGCACAATACGCCGGCAATGGAGCCGATCGAACTGTTTGCCCGTGGCGGCGTGCCCCTGACCGCCCGCCTGAAGCAAATCAATTACGAAGGCACATGTGTTGTTGCCGCCCATCAGGAGTTTGTCCGTGGCGGCAAACAAGGCTATGTGGATGCTGCGGGACAGGCGGACACGGTTCATCGCGACGAATACATCCGGCTGGGCGACCGGCGGATACGGGATGCCGTTGCCTCTTGAGCGGTGTCCTGCATGGAACGAATGAAAAAAACAATCTTTAAAATATATCCTGTAAATGAAAGAAATCGAACAACTGATAGCCATATCGCGCAAATACGGCAGCGACAGCCGTTATGTCATTGCCGGAGGCGGCAATACGTCGTACAAGAATGACGAAAAACTGTGGGTGAAAGCAAGCGGTTATCCGCTTGCTACGATTACGGAAGACGGTTTTGCCGTGCTCGACCGCCGGAAACTGGCCGTTATTTCGGAACGTACCTACAGCGCCGATTCCGCCCTGCGCGAGGAAGAAGTCAAGAACGACCTTGCTGCCGCCTGTCTGACGAAAGACCGCCGCCCTTCGGTCGAGACCTCCATGCACAATGCGATTCATTACCGTTACGTCGTCCACCTGCATCCGACGATGGTAAATGCCCTGATGTGCAGTCGCGACGCCGAAGCTGCGACACAACGCCTCTTCGGCGCCGAAGCCGTTTACATCCCGTACACCGATCCCGGATACACCCTGTTTAAGGAAGTAGAAAACCGGATTGCCGCCTGTCGCGCCTCGTCCGGCAGGGAGCCGGCTATCCTGCTTCTACAGAATCACGGAATATTTGTCGGCGCCGACACGACGGAAGAAATCGAAGCCCTTTACGGCCGCGTCATCGGGCGTATCGAAGCCGTCACCGGCGTGCAGACAACCAAACCGGCCTCCGTACCCGGCTCCGTTGCCGACGTCCTGCCCGCCCTGCGCATGATGCTCGGCGAACAGGGACTCAAGACACTCAAGGTTCGTAACAACAGCCGGATTGCCGCCTTTGCATCGAGGGAGGCGGAGTTCGCCAAAATTGCTGTCCCGTTCTCGCCGGACATCATCGTGTACTGCAAATCGAAGTACCTCTACCTGACCGGCGAAACGACGGAAGAACTGCTTGCCGAAGCCGGGACAGCCATCCGCGACTACACGACGCAAAACGGTTACATGCCCAAAGTGCTCCTTGTTAAGGGCATCGGTCTGGTAGCTGCGGGCGACAATGCAGCTGGCTGCGACATCATCCTCGACGTCTACGAAGACATGATGAAAATTGCCGAAGCCGCGCAGTCTTTCGGTGGCGAACATCCCATGACGCAGGCACAAATCGACTTCATTGACCACTGGGAAGTCGAAAATTACCGGCGCAAGGTGAGCGCCGGTGGAGCTTCCGGGCGTGTCGAAAACAAAACCGTTATCATCACCGGCGCCGCGCAGGGATTCGGCGAAGGCATTGCCAGAGGCCTGATCCGGGAGGGCGCCAATATCGTTGTGGCCGACCTGAACGAAACGGCCGGGACTGCTACCGCCGAAAACCTCTGTCGTCTGGCGAGAAGCAACCGGGCGGTCTTCGTCAAAACGGACGTGTCCGATACGGAAAGCCTCCGCCGCCTGATGTACGAAACGGTATGTCATTTCGGCGGACTGGATGTCTTTATCAGCAATGCGGGCGTATTGCGTGCCGGCGGGCTGGAGGAAATGACGCCCGAACAGTTCGAGTTTGTAACGAAAATCAATTACAGCGCCTATTTTTACTGCGCACAGGCGGCCTCGCGTGTCATGAAGCTGCAAAACAGGTATGCGCCGGAGAATTACGGGGATATCATCCAGATCAACTCCAAATCGGGTCTGCGCGGTTCAAAGGCGAATTTTGCCTATGCCGGCGGGAAGTTCGGCGGGCTGGGACTGACACAGTCCTTCGCGCTGGAACTGGCGCCGTACCGCATTAAGGTCAACGCCATCTGTCCGGGGAATTTCTATGAAGGTCCGCTGTGGTCAAACCCGGAAAACGGGCTGTTCCTGCAATATCTGCGCGCAGGCAAAGTGCCGGGAGCAAAAACAGTCGATGACGTCCGTGCTTATTACATGGCGCAAGTCCCGATGGGCAAAGGCACCAGCCCGGAAGACGTTACTAAAACCGTACTCTACCTCATCGACCAGACATGTGAGACAGGCCAGGCGCTCCCTGTTACCGGCGGACAGGTAATGTTGAACTGAGTATTCCCCTGTTTCAGGGCGTTTCGGCTGCCTGGAGCTGTACACCCGTAAATTGTCTGAACTGTGATTCGTCATCCCCGCTACGAAAATCACAGTTCAGACATTATATTTACTGCTCACTGATTATCTTCTACGTTTTCTCCTCCGACGCGACGATGTATATGCCTCGAGACAGCGGTGTCGTAACCGTTTGCCCGGCCATGAAGGCGACAGTTCTTGTTAACTGCCCGGCAAGCGTGTAATACAGCAATCACCACTGGTGTCAAAACCGTCAGTAATATCGCACCAGCCGTCACGGTCCGATGCAAATCTCTGCTGGGGCAGTGAAATGGAAGAAACCATAGAGCCGGTTTTTAGCAGTCACGAAGCACTGAAAACGGCTTACCGGATCAGTCAGGATTTTAAGCCAATGGTACGACATAAGCAACCGGTTTACGCCAAACGCAAAAATTACGGAAAACCTGTACCGATGGTATTTACAGGCAGCTCCAATAGCAGAATTTCAGCGTATTATAAAGATGCTGCATAAGCGCGAAACACAGATCATCAATTACTTCCGGCATGGCACAACAAACGCCAAAGCGGAATGGCTAAACGGTAAAATACAATGATTTATTACACAAAACTACGGATTAAAAGACAAAGATTTCTTCCTTTATCGAGCGACCGGATATTTTTCATAGCACCTCAAAAAAAGATTTAACCGTCTTCATATAGTTTTTGGTTTACATTTTGGTTTACAAAATTCAACCAAAAACTCGCAATCAATAAATTTTTGCTTATCAGTGATTCCGGAGCGACTCGAACGCTCGACCCACAGCTTAGAAGGCTGTTGCTCTATCCAACTGAGCTACGGAACCATTTTACTGATATGTAACAACCTGTAATTGTTAGAGAATAATTCAAATAACATCCAAGCGATAAACTTGTCATTGCGGTTACAAAGATATAAAATGTTCTTGAATTGTCAAACAAAAGGTCATTGGGGGGAGGTCATCCGAAAACACCAACAAGTAATAATCACTTTGTGACTATATTAGGATATGTCTTCTATGATTTGTATATTTAAGTTGGGAAAATGAACGGGTTATGAATTTATCAAAGGCAAAGACTGCCATCAGTACACAATGTTCCCCAATTCTATAGAGGAATACTTAGTGTTATGTCATTTTTTTAATGTCGGATAGAGTCTGCGTAATTTTATCCTTGCATTTTCCGTCGTAAATTGCCTGTTTATCTTAGGAGCTGTCTGAAAATAAACCACCCATTTACGGGTCTGTTTTTCACCATACTTCCTCCTGAAAATGCTTACATACCCCGGTATGCGCGCATTTTCAGTCGTTGGATGGCAAAAA
>JAITAY010000168.1 GCA_031283915.1 Tannerella sp. | reverse complement strand
GTTCTTTAAATAAGATAGAAATAAGGTTTTTATCCGTTATCAAATACCTTCTCCGGATGCGCTTATCTAAAACGCAGGTTAATATACAATCCATTCTATTTTCGTGTAATGAAGGGCTTTTTGATCCCGTTATTTGGGGCAGGCTGTAAGCTTTTATTGGGGGACTCCTGTGTAACAACATTGCAAAAACCTTATATAACTTGAGTTTTGGCTAAGCCAACCTTATTTCTACCTTATTTAAAAAACAAAACAACCTTAGTAGCGCAGGGAAGGTGGTAGACAGCAAACCTTATTACCGTATTCCTGTAAGGCGTCAGACGCGACAGCACCATAAGGTAATAAGGTTTCGTAAGGGTATGTGTTTCAAACCTGGCTACGAAGGTTGTTTTGTTCTTTAAATAAGGTAGAAATAAGGTTTTTATCCGTTATCAAATACCTTCTCCGGATGCGCTTAGCCAAAAACGCAGGTTCATATACAATCCATTCTATTTTCGTGTAATGAAGGGCTTTTGGATCCCGTTATTTGGGGCGGGCTGTAAGCTTTTATTGGGGGACTACTAACTACTAACTACCCCTTTCTTCATAGAATGATACCGCGGGCTGTATATATAAACGGTGAATGGGAGAAATCCATATTTTTAAGAATCTGTTTTCAGGAAACCGGGCATAACTTCCGGTTGCATTTTTTCTGTTCGGATACCGTCCTTTGGCGGCCTGTCCTTACGGGCATCCGCCATTGGGCGTTTACTGTTTGGGCAGCATCGAATGCCGACTTTGCAGGCTTATAAACGCGCGTTGACGGTTTAAAAACGCGCGTTTGCAACTTGAAAACGTGCGTTTGCAACTTGAAAACGCGCGTTTCTAACTTGAAAACGCGCGTTTCTAACTTGAAAACGCGCGTTTCTAATTTGAAAACGCGCGTTTCTAACTTGAAAACGCGCGTTGCCAATTTGAAAACGTGCGTTGCCAACTTGAAAACGTGCGTTTCTAATTTGAAAACGCGCGTTTTCAAATGGAAAGTACGCGTTGCCGGCTTGAAAAATCACCTTCAGGAGGAAGTATGGCGAAAAACCGACCCGTAAATGGATGGTTTCTTTCCGGACAGCTCCTTCGTCGCGCCGACCTTACGGCGTATGGTTTATTCAGGGAGGATTTCGGAGGATTTCCCTACCTTGTTGCAATAACGTGTTAAAAACAGCTACATAAATGTAGGGATTTGTCGGGAGAATATGCCGGTATATGACATATATACAAATGAAAATGTGAGTGTTATTTGTAATGGCACAGTTTTTGACGGATGTCTGTAGAAAAACCGGCATGTACAGGGCATTCGGGATAACGACGGATATGGTTTTGAACATCGTTATCTTTTATGTTTTAGATTGGCCGGTATGTAAAAGAGGAAAGTTCAATTGAAGGGAAAGTGGGCGTGTGTACCCATCGGAAGGAATAACCCGAAAATCCTTATAAAACAGAGTAGGGGACGGATGCCGAAAAGTTTGCGAGTAGGCGAAATGATTCAAAGAAAGAAAGATGAAAAAGTTTATGCTATCAAAATGGATGATTGTGTCAATGACACTCTGTTTTTTTGTTCAGGCGGGCGTGGCAGACGACATTACCCGGTTTAGCATCGGTGGAATAGAGGATGAATATCTCTATACGCCGGGATACGCGGTGACGCCCGAACCGGTTGTTGGCGACGATGACCTGCATTTGATTAAAGACACTGACTATACCTTGACTTACAGCAACAATACGGATGCAGGAACCGCAAGTCTGACGGTCACCGGAATCGGGAATTACACCGGTACGCTTACGCGGAATTTCGCTATCGTACATGCTACTCGTTCCGTTGGATACAAGCTCTGGGATTCAAATAACGGTATTGTGGCGACAACCGTTCCGTCGGAAATCAGGGAAGACGGGCAGGTGATGCATGTGCAAATCAAATTCGACAAGGCCATTCATATGGATGCGCCGGACGGGGAGGTGCGAAGTCAGTTTGATATTAAGCTGCCCGGTTTTTTGGCGCCCGAAGACGCCGGTCGCGATGTCCTGTTCGGCATCAACCGGCAGGATCCGACCATTTTGGATATAACGATGCCTTCCGTAGCCGTAACGGCTCAAACCAACTGCATGATAACCGTACAGGCAACCCATGCGGCAGGATGGATAACGGCCATTAAGGATGCGGACGGAAATGCCGTGAACCTGCTTCCGATTGAAAGCATCCAGCCGACCGGTCTGGCGCTGGAAAAGGTGAGTTCTACCACCGGCACCGTTTCTGTGCCGGCAAGCGTCACCTGTCGAATGTCGTCCATTCCGCTTGTCCGCGGGATGAACTTTTTGCAGGCTCGAAGCAACAGGAGTGACCATCCGAACGGCTATCTGGCAAGGGAATATTTCACGATTCACAGTCACAGTTTCTTTACGATGACGCCTTTCACCCATTTCACGACACTTACCGGCGAGGCAAACAGGGATACGCTGCAAAAGGCGGGTTATACGCTTGAACTGGTAGAGATTCCCGGAAACGAGAACAATCCGGAGATTAAGCTTACAGCCGGTACGCCTGTGGCGGATGAAGAATTATCGTGGATTGTATATCATTATCCCTACCGTGCGCCGTCTGACCGGAAGTTCGAATTAGCCCGGCTTATTGAAACGGAGCAGGTTGATCACAGTGTCATTACCGCCGCGAGGGAAGTGCTGTACGATATTCGGGCAACGGCGGAAGAGGTAGCCGGGGCGATCGAATGGTTCGGTTCGGGCGCCGGCAGTTCGATCAGCCTGCCGGAAAGTAAACCGGACTGGCATATCGGAACCGGCTACAGGTCTGTCATTGTTCGGGGTGTAACGCCCGGCAGCCTGATCACGGTTTATCGAATCAACGGACAGATCGTATCCTCCGTTTCCGCCAAATCGGATGAGGAAACGATCTACGTATCGACGCAGGGCATTTATATCGTAAGAATAAAGGATTGGGCGACGAAGGTGTTTGTGAAATAAACAGCATTACATGTCAATCATATGAAACAATCAGGTATATCATACACCCGAAAGGATGAAAACAAGGAGATTACGAACCGTACTCGTAATAACAAAGCAGTTATAAGTCATAATTTATTTACGTATGAATCAAATTGTACTTGAGCCGATCGGCGTCATACATACGCCGCACGAACAAATCGAGGGAATGCCGGTACAGCCGGCGGGAGCGGCGGGCTTCGCAGGTAAAGCCGTATTGAAAAAGGAATACGCCGGAGGATTGACTGACCTGGAAGGGTTCTCGCACATGATCCTCGTATATCACTTTCATCAAACGGAAGGATACCTTCTCCATCCGATTCCGTTTATGGATACGAAACCTCACGGCGTGTTTGCCACCCGTTCGCCCAAACGTCCGAATCACATCGGAATGTCCACCGTACGTATCCTTTCGGTAGAAGACGGTACCGTCGCTTTCGACGGCGCCGACATGCTTGACGGCACGCCGCTGATAGATATCAAACCCTATTATCCGAAGTACGACAGCCCTTCCGATACGAAATCCGGCTGGCTCGACAAGGCCGCTCATGCACATTGCAGCCATGTCCGTTCGGATAACCGGTTTGTATGAAAAGAGCTTGAAGATGGGAAACAGGAATACGGCGTTCCGCAATGGCGACGCACAAAGTCAGGCTGTCTCAGGGATAACCTGCTGGAAGAAGCAGATGCCGGGTATGCTTATCTTGCTTTGCTTCTTCTGCTCCCTTTGCCTCTCGTGCGAACAGGAAAGCAATTATCGCTTCAGGGGAATGCCGGACGAGGCGGTTTACATACGGTCGTCCGCCGGCGAAAACGATCCTTCGAACGATACACTCCTCTTCCACGAAAATTTCCAGTCGTGGAAACGGGAAGGCTATATGAACCGGGTAAAAGAAGACTGCGAAGAAGACCAGATGACCACCTCCCTGGTGATGTACACCCCCGGTAAGCCCCGGACAGCAGATTACGGCGGCTTGACGGTCGTTTACACGCTTCTCGACTTTGCCGTCAGTCCCGAATGCGGCGCCCAAGCCGGTACTTCCGCCGGTTCGGAGGTCAGCGCCGGTTATGTCGCTTTGCAGCAGCTTATATTCTATGAGTGCGGACAGCACGATTCGGATGCCATGATGCTGCTGTCGCCCCTGCCTTCGGTTTCACGGGTGCGCTTTTCCGTTTCACTCGGCGGACGGGTCGAAGACGTGGCCGGGATTACACTCTGGAAAAAAACCGAAGGCGAAACCGTTTTCACGAAAGCAGGCGATTATATTCCTTCCGACCCGGAAGCCGGTGAAACATTTTCTGTTGACATCAACGAACGGAATGTGCAGTTGAAATTTGTTCCCGCCCTGACCGGCAAGGAAAACCCGGTGAATGACGGCCTGAATCGCGCCGTCAGGATTCATGATTTGTGGGTTTGGTCAATGGATACAAATGCGGATTAGAGGATGAAACAGGCTGTGGGCATATTCGTATGGTTGTGTGTTTTTCCGCTTCACTACTGCATGGCGACAGAGGCTCAGCAGCGCGAAGTGACGGATATGGCGGGACGGCGCGTGAGCCTGCCGGTTACCGTAAACAGGGTTTTTACCGACCGTTTTATTTCGCTTATGGCATTTGCCCTGGACCCCGGAATGACCTGCAACGCTACCTTTCGTGTCCCGGAAGCAGGCAGGAAATACATTTCGGACGCTTATTACAGGGATAAGCCATTGACCGAAAACAATGAAGAGGAGATATTGAAATTGCGTCCCGAGGTGATACTGCTGTCTTTCCCGGACGATGCGTCCTGCGAGAGGGCTGACCGTTTGCAGGCCAAACTGCATATCCCCGTACTGCTGGTGAAATTCGGGATTGCGGATTATCGCAGCGCCTGCGAATTTCTTGGACAGGCATTGAATCGCCGGGCGGCTGCCGGACGAATCATTGATTTTTTAGATGAATATCTGATTCCCCTTCATGAACAGACGAAACAGATTCCTGACGGGAAACGTCCGTCCGCCTATTACGCGGAGGGCAACCGCGGACTGAATACGGAAGCAGCGGGTTCACTCCACAGTCAGGTGATAGATTACCTGCATGTCCGTAACGTGGCAACGGCTAAAACCGGCAGTATTCACGGAATGGCAGCCGTAACCCTCGAACAGGTGCTGATGTGGAATCCCGATGTGATTATTGTCTGGTCAGGTCTCCCTTCGGGAGCAGGTTTGCCGCAGCAGGCGAAAAAGGAAAAGAGTACGCGGGCATACATCCTGACTGACCCGGTTTGGAAACAGGTGAACGCCGTCAGAAATAGCAAAGTATATCAGGTCCCGTCGTTGCCATTCGGCTGGATAGACCGTCCGCCGGGCATCAACTGTGTGCCGGGCGTCCTGTGGCTGGCGAGCCGGATTTATCCGGAGACTGTTACGTTTGACTTGAACAGCGTGCTCAAAATTTGTTTCCGTCTGTTTTACCATGTGGAAATAACGGATAGCGATGTCGCCTGGCTGTTGGGGAATTGAGATGAAGATAAAAAGGATATGCCTGCTATTGCCTGTGCTCCTGAATGCAGGGATGGCATTTGCTCAAGTTCAGCTGCACGACTCGTTGCCGGAGGTGACGGTGCTGGGACGCCGGCGTACTTCGCCGTTAAAGGTTTTGACGGTAGAACCTTTGGCCTGGGAATCGTCTGTCACTTACATCTCTTCGGACGATAACCGGAAAACGGCCGCGCATCATTTGTTCGATGTCCTGAAATACTCGCTCAACGGCATGGCTTCGACACAGGGACGCCGGAAAAAACATTACTACCTCCTGCGCGGACAAAACGTCGCTTCCGACTATGCCATCAACGGAGTATCCCTCTCTACCAACGGCGCAGGTCCCATGGCGGAATGGGTGGAAGCGCCTTCGCTCCTGCCGGAAAGCATGATTGAATCGGTAGAGATTGTCCGTTCCGGCAATTCCCTGTTGCTCGGATTCAGCGGACTGAATGGGGTAATCAACGTGAAAACAAAAACTTTCGACAGAGCAACGACACAGGCGGAAGTTGATTACGGCACATTCAACACCCTTCATGCGGGACTGTTGCACGGCGGACGTGTCAAAAACCTGCACTATGCTTTTTCCCTCTGCAATGACCGTACAGACGGCCCTGCGGGACGCCACAGTTATGAAAATCTGTGGAATTTTTATGGCAAAATCGGTTACAGCTATAAAGACCGGTTCGAACTGGATCTTGAAAGTTCCTATATCTACGGAACACGTTTCGTCACGCAGGCGGTGACGGACAGTCTGGCGTCGCCCCAAAGCCAGCTCGCCGACTTGTGGGAATACGACCCCATGCGATACAGTATTTCCACGCTACGCCTGAAATATCACGAATCCAAATCGGCTTCTACCGAAATACAGCTCAGCTACATATTGAACCGTATGGATTTGTACCCCGACCACTATCACTATATGTCCACCGGCCGGATCGTCGCACTGTCGGATTCCATTGTGCGCAACCGGATGCTCGACGAGCCGGATTCGATCGTTACGGCTGCTGTCTTTCAGGCATTCTCTCCCGTTGAACACGGTAATAATGTAATACGCGCCGGTGTGATGTTCGCTTCTTCGGCCAACTATGCGCACGGAAAATCGAAAAAGAAAATCCTCTCGGCAACCCTGCTCGACCAGCATACATTCGGACGTGCAGATGCGTATCTCGGCATGAAACTGATACGTGAATATTATGATTATTACGTCCCGTATCAGGGATTCGGAAGCGAAATAAACGCCGTTACCGACGAATGGCAACCGTTGCTGTTCAATGTCAGCGCAGGTGTTTCCTGGCAGTTGAATGCCGGTCACATCCTGAACGGCGTGATTAACAGTGGTGCTTTGCCGCTCGACCGGACTGCCCTGCAGCAGGTAACCGACGCGGCAGGCAACCCCGTCAAAGACGAAAATACGGGGAAAACGCTTGTGTCCTACATGAAGGGGGAAAACCGGACAGGCGTTGAACTTGGCCTGAAGCAGCATCTTGAAAATGCCGGTCATTTCACCTGGACGCTTTTCATGTTAAATCAGAAAAACACCTCGGAATATACTCGTACGCCTTATTACGACGGGAATAACGTCCTGCGTTACTACATGAAAAACATAGATTTGCATACCTGGGGCATCGAACTGTCTTTCCGAAGCCGGACATGGCTGGATATGTTCAGCGGCTTCGGCAACCTTTCCTGCAAATACGTGTATCGTTCGGAACCCTCGGGAAGAACGCGCTATGACAGGCAGCCCCCGCTGATTGCCAATGCCTGTCTTTCCTTTACCCGAAAAGCGCTGGAAATTCATCTAATGGCAAAATATGTTTCCTCATACCGTTCCGACCGTTTTCTGAGAACGGAGGTCGATATGGGAAATTACAGCAATGCCGACATGCACGCCATTTATCATATTCCGCAACTGCATACGGAATTATATGCTGTAATTACCAATCTGTTCGATGTCCGTTACGCGACGGTTTCCCCGATTTATCCCGACTTCGGACGGCAAATCAAACTGGGGATGAGATGGCGGTTTTAGAAAAAGACGCAGGAAATGCGTAAAGAATGGTAAATGATGAATGATATACTGCGCGCAGTATATATCGGTGATCCTGACAATATGAATTTGTATGAGTTTTATAAGAAGTGAAATTGCATTTCGGAATTAATACATAACTTTGTCACATAAAAAGATTTGATATGTAAATAAACAGATGCATGTAATTCAGAGTACTGCACTATTTGTTGAACGTAATAATTTCGGCAAAAATGGGGAAAAAAGTAAAAGAACGTGTTATATCGGAAGCCGG